>NZ_LUKY01000032.1:0-300000 GCF_001881495.1 Candidatus Rickettsiella isopodorum
TCTGCGCCAATGATACTTTGGGGTTCCCCCATGGGAAAGTAGGGCATCGCCAGGCTACTGTACAACTAAAAACCCGCTAATCGCGGGTTTTTTCTTTATAAGCACCGGCTTTTGCTTTATTTCTTTGTTGAATGCTTGTTTCCGGTACTCATCTGTATAGGAATTAATTTTTTATTTGCTATCAATATTTTTACTCCTAAAGAATCAAAAATTGATTTCATTTTCTGATCTCTATGTGCTACTGCTTTTTTAGAATTTGTCTTATTACTTGTGGATAGCTTTAATTAAGATTTGTTAGGCTCTATAATGAACTTTTATTCTTGCGCTTGAGTTTTTATGTCCTTAAAAGAAAATTCAAAGATTAAAGTAGCAGTTCTGTATGGTGGTCGATCCGCTGAACATGAAGTTTCACTGTTATCTGCTGCATCAGTGATTAAACATTTAGATAAAAATAAATTTACCGTTATCCCTATCGGTATCGATAAACAAGGACGGGGTTATATCAATGAGTATCAGCATCTGTATCTTAATGATGGAATTGTGTTAAAGACTAAAAAGGCTGAGCACTTGCATAGTTTATCAGAACTAACCCAGCGCAAAAAAAATCTTCCTGATGTCGTTTTCCCAGTATTACACGGGACTTTTGGTGAAGATGGTACGATACAGGGTTTATTAGAAATATTAGGTTTGGCTTATGTCGGTGCAGATGTATTAGGCTCGGCTATTGGTATGGACAAAGATGTAGCTAAACGCTTAGCCCATGCCGCCGAAATTCCGGTTGTGCCCTTTTTAAGCTTTAATTCGGGTCTTTGGTCAGTTAAAAAAGAACAGCTAATTCAAAACATTGAGCAAAAAATACCGTATCCGCTGTTTGTTAAACCAGCGAATTCAGGTTCAAGTTTGGGTGTGAGTAAAGTAAAAAAACCAGATGATCTCGCAGCCGCCATCGAATTAGCTTTCACTTATAGTACTAAAGTATTGCTTGAGCAAGCATTTGAAATCCGTGAAATTGAAATGGCGGTATTAGAAAATCTGCAATGGGGGGCTGAACCATTAGTGAGCCGTGTCGGTGAGATTATACCGAGCCACGAATTTTATTCTTATGAAGCCAAATATTTGGACCCTAAAGGTGCAGAATTGATCATTCCGGCCACATTGCAAGAAGGTCAATGGCAACAATTAAAGCATTTAGCGATAAAAATTTTTAACTGCTTAGATTGCTCAGGGATGGCTCGAATTGATTTCTTTATTGAAAAACAATCGCAAAAAATCTATTTTAATGAGCTTAATACTATCCCGGGATTTACACAGATCAGCATGTATCCCAAATTATGGGAGGCATCGGGCCTTTCCTATCAACAACTATTGACACAGTTAATCGAATTAGCTTTGGCACGCCATCAACGTCTTTCGTTGCTGAAAAGATCGATTTAATGTTAATTTTAATACAAATAGTTTTAATTTAAGCAGCATAAGATTCTAATTTTATTTTTTGAAAAAACTCTGGTATTTGTTGTTGCAGCAGTGCATCGATCTTTAATGCACGTGGTTGATAAGTCCAAGGTCGGCGCGGATAGATTCTATCATTAACCCAATGTACTGACCAATCACTAGTGGTGTTAATGCATGCCGCAGCGAAATTTCTTAAGTGATATTTTTCTTCTATCTCTAAGCATCCTGCTAGAAAAATATCGATATAAGATTCGACTAGAGGATAGCGTGCGGATGGTGGAGCCAGTAATTCAGGTTTGAGTTCATAGATCCAAAATTGTCCTTGTGGTAATTTTTTTCCAGTTAACAAGTGAATATTGCTCGGCGCAACCAGGACGCGACAGTAGTATTTTTCTCGTGCATCGTAATGTTTGATTGATCTAGGAGAGCGTAAATTGAAGATTGTGCCATTAAAGTGTGCGGTTTTACTTTTAATGACGCCTAGATAAGTGGTACTAAAGCCATCCGATAAACCTTTAGAGAACCAACCCCGTTGATAGTGTGCTATCCAAACCGGTTTATTTTCGCCACTATGCCGATCGGTTGCATTTTTTGAGGCGGCTTCTATTAGTGAACCATAGGCAATAATGTATTGTGGGCGATGAGAATTGACTAAAGGATGGCAGGCACAATCATTCTCTGCAAACACCGCGCGATTGAATAAGAGGATTACAATAAAGATAAAAGCTTGCTTGACAATCCATTTATGCATATCAATTGCTCATAGGAAATTTTAAATAGAGAAGCTTAAGTTTATTTTAAGCACGGATAGATTGTAAAGTTTATAAGTGCATTATGATTAGCGAATTGAATTTTTTTATAGTGTATTGAAAAGTAAATGCCTAAAATTGTTACGAGGGAGATTGTTTTCAAAATTATTGAAAGAATTTTGAGGTGTATTATGTTTAAACTCATTGTTTTTTGGAGATTTTCGAGCAGGAAACAGACATAGAGCAGAGGTAGGGCTAGAAATTTTTTCTGTTGTGTTCGTTAGGGTTGGCTTAAAATTTTCTGAGTATAATTTTTCTGTATAATTTGAGCAGTGTTTTTTGAGTGTGTTCCAATCGATTTCTTGTTGGTGCCCATGCATTTGGTTTAACAAAGTAAAAACGTTAACCGAAAATAATACTAATGAAATTATGCAAATTAAAGTAATACTGAGTGTATTTACCGGTAGGATAGCCAGTGCAATAAATGAAACAATCACACTCACAAAGAGACTTAATAATAAAAAGAGGCGGATACGTTCACTGGCTAAAAAAGCATTATCACATTCTTTGAGATAATTATTAAGGTTATGAACTAATTGTATAGATTCGGGGGATGCCGAGTTTTCAGCATTGAGGTGGAGAAGGGTAGTTAAAGTTTCTTTGACTAAGTCAATATCGCACCCTAATAAGAAGGGTTGAGTAGAAAGTGGCAGCCAATAATATTCCATTTCAATGTACATTTTATTTTCCTTAAATTTCCCAACCTTAATATTTTTTCATCCTAGCATTTATTAAATTCTAGCTCAATCATAAAGAATATTCAGGAAATTTTTTTGAAATAAATCGATTTCTATGGCACTCATAGTGAACTGCTGGGTTAACCCAGCTTCTATTAGATGAATATAAATTAAGTACATGATGCATTAAGTATAGAATTTTGCCCAGCGAAGGTTGTATACTAGCAACAAAATTGCTCAGGGTAACGAAAAAACGATGTTACAGAATTATTTTCCCATACTGATTTTTATTGCTTTTGGCTTGTTTATTGGTGTGGCAGCTTTATCAATCGGGCATTTAACGGGTTTACAACGTCCTGATCAGGCGAAGTTGTCTTCGTATGAATGTGGGTTTCCAGGTATTAGCGATGCACGATTACCTTTTGACATCCGTTATTATCTCGTCGCTATTTTATTCATTATTTTTGACCTAGAGACTGCCTTTTTATTTCCTTGGGCCGTTTCTTTACGTCACATTGGTCTACCCGGTTTAATAGCAATGGGAATCTTTTTGAGTCTATTATTGATAGGTTTTATATATGAGTGGAAAAAAGGGGCCTTACAATGGGAATAGAACCATTATTACAACAACAAGGTTTTGTCACCACATCATTAGATAAGCTACTGGGCTGGGCGCGTAGTGGATCCTTATGGCCGATGTCATTTGGCTTGGCGTGTTGTGCAGTAGAAATGATGCATTCGGCTGCAGCGCGTTATGACCTAGATAGATTTGGTATCGTATTTCGTCCGAGTCCTCGGCAGTCCGATGTCATGATCGTTGCAGGAACCTTATGCAATAAAATGGCTCCCGCTTTACGCAAGGTTTACGATCAAATGGCCGAACCGCGATGGGTTATATCAATGGGATCCTGTGCAAACGGCGGAGGTTATTATCATTATTCCTACTCCGTAGTCCGTGGATGCGATAGAATTGTACCCGTGGACGTGTATGTTCCGGGTTGTCCACCGACAGCAGAAGCATTGGTGTATGGCGTTATACAATTACAAAATAAAATAAAAAAAACTCACTTTATTGAGCGTACTTAAGTATGTCAGACGCTGTGCTACCACTCCAAAAAATAAACCAACGTTTTGATTCTGTTATTCAGGAAATAACTGTCGCGTGTGGCGAAATCAGTTTAGAGATTTCTGCTGAAAAGTTACATGAGGTTTGTTTAGCACTACGTGATGAAGCGGATTTTAAATTTGAATTACTCGTGGATGTTTGTGTGGTGGACTATGCTGAGTATGGCATCAGTGAATGGACGACCGAACGATCAACTTTAACCGGTTTTGAACGGGGTGTAGATACCACCGGTGATCTACATCCGGTGGCTTGGACTAAGTCACGTTTTGCAGTGGTCTACCATTTCTTATCACTCACGCATAATCAGCGTTTACGTTTGCGTGTTTTTGCTAATGGTGAACCACCACAAGTGCCATCGATTATTAAATTATGGCCAGCAGCTAATTGGTATGAACGAGAAGCGTTTGATCTGTACGGGGTTTTTTTTAATGGCCATCCTGATTTGCGACGTTTGTTAACCGATTATGGTTTTGTCGGTCACCCTTTTCGTAAAGATTTTCCGTTATCGGGACATGTCGAGGTACGTTATGACGCAAGCGAGGGTCGAGTTATTTACCAGCCGGTCACGGTGGTGCCACGGACCTTAGTACCAAAAACCATTCGTAAAACAACAAATGAAGATACTTTAACCTGTTTTCATAAAAAACCAGAGTGAGTGTTACATGCCTGAAATACGTAATTACACTTTAAATTTTGGTCCGCAGCATCCTGCGGCGCACGGTGTGTTGCGTTTAATCTTAGAATTAGACGGTGAAGTCATCCAATCGGCCGATGCGCATATTGGTTTGTTACATCGCGCGACAGAAAAGCTAGCTGAATCTAAACCTTACAACCAAAGTATTGGTTACATGGATCGCTTGGACTATGTTTCCATGATGTGTAATGAACACGCGTATGTTTTGGCGATCGAAAAATTATTGGGTGTGACGCCTCCGAAACGCGCCCAATATATTCGCGTCATGTTTGACGAAATGACGCGACTCTTGAACCATTTATTATGGTTAGGTGCGCATGCCTTAGATCTAGGTGCAGTGACGGTCTTTTTATATTGCTTTCGGGAGCGCGAAGATTTAATCGACTGCTATGAAGCGGTGTCAGGTTCGCGTATGCACGCCACCTATTATAGACCGGGTGGTGTGTATCGTGACTTACCGGATAAAATGCCGCAATATAAACCTTCACAATGGCATAATGAGAAAGAAACGCGCGAGATGAATGCCAATCGACAGGGAAGCCTATTAGACTTTATTGAAAGTTTTATTACTCGATTTCCTAAACGGATAGACGATTATGAAACCTTACTCACCGACAATCGTATTTGGAAACAACGAACCGTCGGTATTGGCGTATTATCGGCAGAACGCGCTTTACAATTAGGATGCACCGGTCCTATTTTACGTGCCTCGGGCGTTGCTTGGGATCTGCGTAAGAAACAACCGTATGAAGTGTATGATGAATTAGATTTTGATATCCCAATAGGTAGATTTGGCGATTGTTATGATCGTTATTTGGTACGAATCGAAGAAATGCGCCAATCAAATGCTTTAATTAAGCAATGTGTGAGTTGGTTACGGGCTAATCCTGGTCCAGTTACATTGATCGAGCATAAAGTAGTGCCACCGACGCGTTTGCAGATGAAAGAAGATATGGAATCACTGATCCATCATTTTAAGCTTTTTAGTGAAGGTTACTGCGTGCCACCGGGTGAAGCTTATGCCGCGATAGAGCATCCTAAAGGAGAGTTTGGAATTTATATGGTATCGGATGGCGCTAATAAACCTTATCGGGTTAAAATACGCGCAGCGGGGTTTCCACATTTGGCGGCTTTAAATGAATTGGTTTCCGGACATATGATTGCTGATTTAGTCGCT
This sequence comes from Candidatus Rickettsiella isopodorum, assembly GCF_001881495.1. Lineage (NCBI taxonomy): Bacteria > Pseudomonadati > Pseudomonadota > Gammaproteobacteria > Legionellales > Coxiellaceae > Rickettsiella > Candidatus Rickettsiella isopodorum. The sequence continues at coordinate 5,936 of NZ_LUKY01000032.1, forward strand.
ATACTGTCCAGTCTTGATATCGTATTTGGTGAAATCGATCGATGAAGCAAGTGACGAATAACAAAAGCGAAATATTGCCCGATGATTTAAAAATCGCTATTGAAAAATGGGCCAAGAAATATCCGCCTGATCGTAGACAATCGGCGGTGTTACCGGCGTTGACTCTAGCGCAGGATTATAATGGAGGGTATTTATCTCAAGACTTAATTGATGCCGTGGCCGATTATTTAGAGATGTCACGCGTGACAGCCTATGAAGTGGCTACGTTTTATACGCTTTATGAACTTAAACCGATAGGTCGGCATAAAATTGGGGTATGTACTAACGTTTCTTGTATGCTGAGCGGTTGCGACAAGATTGTTAAACATTTGCAAAATCGTTTGCAAATTAATCTCGGCGAAACAACCGCTGACGAAAAATTTACTTTACGTGAAGTCGAATGCTTAGGTGCTTGTGCAAACGCCCCGGTAGTGCATATCGGACATCGTTATTATGAAGATTTAACACCTGAAAAAATAGATAAAATCTTGGATAACTTAGATGGCGAATGATATTTGTTTCCGTACCTTACATTTTGACGAGCCATGGAGTCTCGCTAATTATCGGCGCGTGGGTGGCTATCAAGTCTGGGAAAAGATCCTAAAAGAAAAAACGCCTGCGGAAAAAATTATTGCTGAATTGAAACTTTCTTATTTACGCGGTCGTGGGGGAGCAGGGTTTCCGACGGGCTTAAAATGGAGCTTTATTACGCGGGGCGCTCCGGGTCAAAAATACATATTATGTAATTCGGATGAAGGAGAACCTGGAACCTGCAAAGATCGCGATATTTTACGTTTTAATCCGCATCAAGTAATTGAAGGGATGGCTATTGCCGCTTATGTGATGGGCGCTAGTGTGGGTTATAACTACATACGTGGCGAATACTATGAGCCCTTTGAGCGCTGTGAAACAGCGATAGCAGAAGCGTATGAAGCCGGTTTATTAGGTACTAATATTTTAGATTCCGGATTTGATTTTCAACTGTATAACCATTTAGGCGCCGGTGCTTATATTTGCGGTGAAGAAACCGCTTTAATGGAGTCTCTAGAAGGAAAAAAAGGATTTCCGCGATTTAAGCCACCTTTCCCAGCGAATTATGGTTTATATGGGCGTCCGACTACCATTAATAATACGGAAACTTTAGCTTCCGTTCCGGTGATATTACAAAAAGGGGGGCAATGGTTTTTAGAATTAGGGAAACCTAACAACGGTGGTTGTAAATTATTCAGTGTGACGGGTCATGTCAATAAACCGGGTAATTACGAAGTGCCTTTAGGTATTCCATTTAAAGAACTATTAGCACTGGCAGGGGGTATGAAAGACGGGAGAAACTTAAAAGCAGTGATTCCAGGCGGATCGTCTATGCCGGTATTAACCGCAGAGGCGATATGGAATACAACGATGGATTATGATTCGATTGCTAAAGCCGGTTCGATGTTAGGTTCTGGCGGGGTGATCGTCATGGACGAAACGACTTGCATGGTGAAAATTTTAACGCGTATTGCACATTTTTATAAAGAAGAATCCTGTGGTCAATGTACTCCCTGTCGTGAAGGAACCGGTTGGGTGTGGCGTGTATTACGCCGAATAGAACACGGCCTAGGACGACTGAGTGATCTGGATTTATTAGAGAGTGTGGCAGGAAAGATTATGGGGCATACCATTTGTGCCTTAGGTGATGCGGCGGCGATGCCAGTACAAAGTTTTATTAAACACTTTCGTCATGATTTTATTGAACATATTGAAAATAAGCGGTGTCCAGTCGGTGATACTCATGAATGTTAGTTTTTTATTCGTTAGGAGTGCTCTGGGTCCTGTTACTGGGAAACACTTTTTTTGTTGGCTTATGCCACAAAAGAAAGTGGTTTCCCGTGCCACCCAGTGCGCTTGTTACGTGAAAGCTAACAGGCAAGCAAGTGGTGGGGTGATATGATAGATATTGAAATAGATGGTCGTACACTATACGTCGAACAAAATGCCACCATTATAGAAGCGGCTGATAAAGCAGGTATTTATATTCCGCGTTTTTGCTACCATAAAAAACTTTCCATCGTTGCTAATTGTCGTATGTGTTTGGTCGAGGTTGAAAAATCCGGAAAACCATTGCCGGCTTGCGCTACTCCAGTAACAGCCGGTATGAAAGTTTTTACTACATCAGCAAAAACTAAAGAAGCACAACGTTCGGTGATGGAATTTTTATTGATTAATCATCCCTTAGATTGCCCTATTTGTGATCAAGGCGGCGAATGTGAATTACAAGATCTTTCCTTAGGTTATGGTTCCTCACTGTCACGGTTTACTGAAGGTAAACGTTCAGTCAAAGATGATAATCTTGGGCCCTTGATTTCAACTGAAATGACACGCTGTATCCAATGTACCCGTTGTGTACGTTTTGGTCAGGAAATTGCTGGAATTAAAGAATTAGGGACACTGAATCGTGGCGAAGATTTGCAAATCAGCACGTATATCGAACATAGTTTGGAATCGGAATTATCGGGGAATATAATTGATCTTTGTCCTGTGGGGGCATTGACGTCAAAACCCTTTCGATTTACTGCACGTGCTTGGGAATTACAACAATCCGCTTCAATAGCACCGCATGATTGCTTAGGCTCTAATATTTATTTGCATACCCGTCGTGGACAGGTGATGCGGGCAGTGCCATGTGAAAATGAAGCCATCAATGAAACGTGGATATCGGATCGCGATCGATATAGTTATCTGGGTATTCATAGTAAAGAACGATGGACAAAACCGCATATTAAAGAAAATGGACAATGGTTTATTGTCGATTGGGAAACTGCATTAGCAAAAGTGGTGACTGAGTTTAAAAAAATTCTGAAAAAACAAGGCCCTCACGTTATCGGAGGTTTAATTTCACCTTCTAGTACGACAGAAGAATTTTATTTTTTCCAAAAATTATTGCGTAGCTTAGGGTCATCGCATATTGATCATCGTTTGCATCAAACCGATGTGTCTGATCAAATGCAGGCAACGCTTTGCCCGCCAGGGATCACGCTATCTGAATTCGAGAAGGCTAATTTTGTTTGGTTGGTGGGTTCTAATATTCGGCGTGAACAACCGATAGCTGCACATCGTTTACGCAAAGCAAATCTAGCTGGAACAAAAATTGCCAGTCTCCATTGTGTGGATATCAGTGTTCCTTTTACATTGCATGAAAATCTGTGCGTGAGTCCTGATGCATTGATACCGACTTTATTAGGTATTGCGAAAGACTTGGCAGATGAAAAATCGATCGCAGCGTTTCCAGCGATTACGTCCAGTCTCGTGCAAAGTGATTTAGCTGAACAATTAAAAGCGTCAAAAAATTCCGTGATCGTTTTAGGTGCTTTAGCGCATAATCATCCGCAAGCGAGTTTAATTAGAACATTAACGCAGTTTATTGCTGCCCAAACGGGTGCACGCTGTGTGACTTTTACCGAAGGTGCGAATAGTGCTGGGGCTTGGTTAACCGGTGCGGTACCACATCGTTTGCCAGGGGGTGTTTCCGTTGCTGAACCTGGTTTATCCGCCGCTGAGATGATCAATGCCGATTTACGCGCATTTATTTTATTGAATATCGAACCCACTTTAGATTGTGCTAATCCGCAACGTGTCAGTCAGGCATTAAAGCAAGCCGATTTTGTCTTGGCTTTATCACCTTTTAAAGCGAAATCGTTGTTAGATCATGCGCATGTCATTTTACCGATGGCAACATTTGCTGAGATTGAAGGCAGCTTTATCAATATGGCGGGTTGTTGGCAAACCTTTTCAGCAGCAATGCCACCGCTAGGTCTAGCACGTTCTGCATGGGAAATTCTGCAAACTTTAGGCAAGAGTTTGGAGTTAGCCCACTTTAGTCGATCCGATCATGCCTTTATTCGTGAAGAATTGGAACCCACATTACTGGAATATCTTGGATTAGCGTCTATGGCCGCTAAACTTGATAATAAACAAAAACTAATTATCGACTTAAGTCGCAACACAGAAAAAAATTCAAATGCGAAACGTATTTTGCGTATTAGTGAATGGCCTATTTATGGTATTGATAGTTTGGTACGTCGATCAATCGCATTACAGGCTTCAGCAACGAATGCTCCCGTTACTGTTGCGATGAACTCCGCATTAGCCAGTGAATTAAATTTTACTTCGGGTCAATTAATTCGTATCGAACAAGGATTAGGGCAGGCTTTATTACCTTTGTCGATACAAGCAGGACTACCTGATCATTGTGTTTATATTGCTGCGGGTTGTGAAGAAACCGCCGCTTTGGGCGAGTCATTTGGCGAGGTTAAACTCTATGCTGAATGATTTAGTGTTATTAATTTGGATCTTGATTAAGATCATTGTCATTACCATCCCTTTACTGTTTACCGTAGCGTATTTAACCTTTATTGAACGTAAGGGCATCGGTTATATGCAAACTCGGATAGGACCGAATCGGGTGGGACCTTTAGGTTTTCTACAACCGATTGCCGATGTCGTTAAACTCATTACCAAAGAAATTATTGTTCCTACAGCATCAAATCGTTATTTATTTATTTTAGCCCCAATTATTACGATCGCACCGGCGTTAGCCGCTTGGGCCGTTATCCCATTTAGCGAAGGGTTGGCATTAACGCAAATTAATGCGGGTGTACTTTATTTGTTTGCGATTACATCTTTGGGTGTGTATGGCATTTTAATAGCAGGTTGGGCGACGAATTCTAAATATGCTTTGCTAGGTTCGTTACGGGCAGCGGCGCAGACTATTTCGTATGAAATTGCTATGGGCTTTTCATTTGTCGGTGTTTTATTAGCGGCGGGTAGCATGAATCTACATGATATTGTGTTGCGTCAGCAGGGAGGTATTTGGCATTGGTATTGGTTACCGCTATTACCACTTTTCGTATGCTATTGGATTTCCGGAATTGCTGAAACCAATCGTGCCCCTTTTGATTTGGCAGAAGGAGAATCTGAAATCGTTGCTGGTTTTCATGTTGAATATTCAGGTGTGAGTTTTGCTTTATTCTTTCTCGCTGAATATATGAATATGATTTTGATTTCAGCGATTGCTAGCTTATTGTTCTTAGGCGGCTGGTTATCACCTTTTCAAGGCATCCCCTTTTTAGATAAGGCATTGATTTGGGTTCCTGGTATCATTTGGTTTTTTATCAAAATGGCTAGTTTTTTAGGTCTTTTTATTTGGTCGCGAGCGACTTTTCCACGTTATCGCTACGACCAATTAATGCGTTTAGGTTGGAAAGTGTTAATTCCAGTGACTTTACTTTGGATATCAATCGTGGCATTAGCGGTACAATTTAAATGGGGCCCTTGGTTTAACGCATGAACTTGTTAAGAAAAATAGTACAGCTTATTAAAACCTTTACGCTTTGGGAACTTTTTAAGGGACTGAGCTTGACCGGCCGACATTTTTTTAAGAAAAAAGTGACGATCCAATTTCCCGAAGAAGAAACGCCACGTTCAGTCCGCTTTCGCGGTTTACATGCTTTACGTCGTTATCCCAATGGTGAGGAGCGCTGTATTGCGTGTAAATTATGTGAAGCAGTCTGTCCAGCGTTAGCCATTACGATTGAAGCAGAGCCGCGTGATGATGGCTTGCGACGCACGACCTTATATGAAATTGATTTATTTAAATGTATTTATTGCGGATTTTGTGAAGAATCCTGTCCGGTAGATGCCATCGTCGAAACCAATATTCCACATTATCATTTTGAAAATCGTGGTGAGGAGATTATGACCAAAGAAAAATTGCTGGCCATCGGTGATCGGTATGAAAAACAGATAGCACAAGAAAGGGAAGAAGATGCCCCTTACCGTTAAAACCAAAATCGTTGCTTTTTGTTTAATTTCGTTGTTAGATTTTAAAATAGTTAAAGCGTTATTATGATCATTCCTATTCAATCCTGCGCATTTTATTTTTTTGCTATATTGTTAATTGCTGCGGCTTTAATGACGATCATTTCGCGTAATCCGGTTCGCTGCGCCTTGTTTTTAGTATTAGCTTTTTTTTCCGCCGCTGCTTTATGGATATTATTAGAGGCAGAATTTTTAGGTCTAATCTTGGTTTTAGTGTATGTGGGTGCGGTCATGACACTATTTTTATTCGTTATTATGACCTTAAATATTGATGACGCTAAAAAACAATACGGCTTCGTGCGTTACGTATTCTTTGCTGTAATCAGCGTACTGATTTTATTGGCATTACTTATCTATGCGGTATTTCCGCTTTCAGGCACAGCAGGGCTGCTGCCATTATCTGCACAAGCGAGTAATACACAAGCCTTAGGCGATGTACTGTATACACAGTATGTCTATCCATTTGAAATTACCGGTGTTTTATTGCTCGTAGGTATTATTGCGACCATTGCTTTAAGTTTTCGTGAAAAGCGTTTGAATAAAGCGATCGCACCTGAATTGCAACTTAAGGTTAAGCCTTCGGATCGATTACGAATTATAAAAATGCCAGCGGAGAGAAAAAAATGATTCCGTTAAATTATTACTTAATACTCGCCGCTATCGTATTTAGCTTGGGTTTACTAGGGTTGCTGATTAATCGGAAAAATATCATTATTTTACTGATGTGTGTCGAACTACTATTATTGGCCGTGAATATGAATTTTGTCGCATTCTCACATTTTTTTGCAGATTTATCCGGCCAAGTGTTTGTGTTTTTTGTGTTAGCCGTGGCAGCCGTTGAAGCCGCTATCGGTTTAGCGATACTAATTGTTTTATTCCGCACCCGACATAGCGTACAAGTCGATGCCTTAAATCGTTTAAAGGGGTAGTTGATAATGAGTCATTATCAGTTAATCAATCTGGCATTGGTATTATGCCCTTTAGCAGGAGCCTTGTTTGCAGGCTTAGGTGGTCGACGTGTCAGTGACAGGTTGGCACATTCAGTCACTATTTTAGGGGTTTCTATTTCATTTGTTTTATCGCTGTATTTTGCTTATCAGCTCTTTTTTTTACATGGTGGGACGTATGATGAAAATCTTTATTTATGGGATTTCACCGGTAAATTTCGCTTTAATATCGGGTTTTTAGTTGATCCATTAACGGTGGTGATGTTTCTTATCGTGACATTTATCTCGTTGATAGTACATATTTATAGTGTCACTTACATGGCCAGGGATCCAGGTTATAAGCGTTTTTTTAGTTATATGTCGGCATTTACATTTGCGATGTTGATGCTGGTGAGTGCAAATAATTTTCTCCAATTGTTTTTTGGCTGGGAAGCAGTGGGTTTAGTTTCGTATTTGTTGATTGGTTTTTGGTTTAAACGCGAAGCAGCAAATGCCGGAGGTTTAAAGGCTTTTCTGGTTAATCGAGTCGGTGATTTTGGTTTCTTTTTGGGCATTGCTTTATTATTTAATTATTTTGGTAGCTTAGATTATTCCCAAGTTTTTCATGCTGCGCCTGCACTGAAAGCTGCGAGCATCAGTATTTTTCCACACACTTCTTATTCAGTAATTGCTGTTATTTGTTTTCTATTATTTATTGGTGCAATGGGAAAATCTGCTCAAATACCGTTACATGTTTGGTTGCCTGAATCGATGGAAGGTCCTACACCTATTTCAGCGTTGATTCATGCCGCTACGATGGTTACAGCCGGTGTTTATTTAGTGGCACGTCTTTCGCCTTTATATGAATATGCGCCGAGTGTGTTAAATCTTATTTTAATTTTAGGTGCTACCACGGCTTTATTTATGGGTTTAGTGGCGATGGTACAGAATGACATAAAGCGCATCATTGCTTATTCCACCTTATCGCAACTGGGCTATATGATGGTTGGTTTAGGCGCTTCGGCGTATGCAGCAGGTATGTTTCATTTAGTGACGCACGCTTTTTTCAAAGCCTTATTATTTTTAGCGGCAGGCTCAGTCATTTTAACGATGCATCATGAACAAGATATTCGTAAAATGGGTGGCTTAGCGAAAGTGATGCCGATCACCTATGTTTGTTTTTTAATCGGTGCCTTAGCATTGGCGGCATTACCTCCTTTTTCAGGTTTTTATTCTAAGGATGCTATTATCGATGCGGTTCATGCATCAACTTTACCCGCAGCGCCTTATGCCTATTATTGTGTCTTAATCGGTGCATTGGTTACGGCATTTTATATTTTTCGTGCCTTTTTCTTAGTATTTCATACTCAAGCTCGCGTACCTATTAAGCATTATCAAAAAACCACTACGATAGTTAAATTTAGTTTAATTGTATTAGCCATTCCATCTGCCATTGCAGGGCTTTTATTAGCACAGTCTTTTTTAAATGTGCCAGGTTTACTCGCTGGAAGTCTTAGTGTGTTGCCCAATCATAACAGGATGGCAACTGAGCATCTGTTAAGTGCCGCAACTATTTTTTCTGCCATAGGTATCGTTTTGGCATGGTTTTTTTATCTGCAATTTCCTGCTATTCCTGCCTGGATGAAAAAACATTTTGCTTGGTTGTATCGTGTTTTAATCAATAAATATGGTTTTGATGCATTTAATCAGACCGTATTTACCAATGGTGGCCAACGTTTAGCAAAATTATTTTTTAATATTGATACGAATGTACTCGACGAGAAACTGATTGACGGATCAGGAAGATGTATTAGTTGGCTATCCAACGTATTGCGTCGTCTTCAGTCAGGTTATCTTTATCAATATGCATTCATTATGGTGTTTGGAATTATTATTTTTTTATTGGCTTATTCCTTGTAAATTAGTTGTAGTATAAGAATGTTATTAACTTTAGTTTATCAATTCGCTTTGTTCATACACAACCATTTATTAAGTTTACTTATCTGGTTGCCAGTGCTTGGCGGTGTGTTGGCAATTGCATTTAATGGCGATCGTTACCCCCAACGCGCCCGTGTTATCGCTTTAATCACTTCATTGATAACGTTGCTATTGTGTGTACCGTTGTATTTGGGTTTTAATCCTGCTTTAAGCAGTATGCAGTTTCAAGAAAATATCCCTTGGATTACTGTTTATAATATTAATTACGCTTTAGGTGTCGATGGTATTTCTTTACCACTCATTTTATTAACAGTATTTACTACTTTACTGGTTATTTTGGCGGCTTGGCGCAGTATCAATCTACGAGTTGCTCAATATATGGCGGCGTTTTTACTCATGCAAGGGATGATGGTAGGAACATTTGCTGCGACTGATTCAATCTTATTTTATGTGTTTTGGGAAGCAATACTCATTCCTATGTATTTGAGTATAGGGGTGTGGGGTAGTGATAACCGTTCGTATGCCTCGATAAAATTTTTCTTATATACCTTTTTCGGTTCGGCATTGATGTTGATTGCATTACTGTATCTCGGTGTACATAACCCAACGCATGATTTTTTGATTGCCCATTTTTATCCGATACCACTCAGTCTGCCTGTGCAGATATGGATCTTTATCGCTTTTTTAATTGCGTTTGCAGTCAAGATTCCGATGTGGCCTTTACATACCTGGTTACCTGATGCGCATACCGAAGCACCCGCGGGCGGATCAGTGGTATTAGCGGCATTAATGTTAAAGCTAGGAGGCTATGGTTTTCTGCGCTTTACGTTACCGATAGTTCCGGATGCCAGTCGTTTATTAGATGGTTTTATGATAGCGCTGGCCTTGATTGCTATCGTCTATATTGGCTTGGTCGCTTTAGCGCAAGTGGACATGAAACGTTTGATTGCTTATTCCTCGATCGCGCACATGGGCTTTGTGGTGTTGGGTTGTTTTATGCTATTTCCCATCATGACACATAGCCATAATACACTAATGGCGTATATGAGCTTAGAAGGCGCGATGGTACAGATGATTTCCCATGCTTTTAGTTCAGGGGCGATGTTTTTAGCGGTGGGGATGTTGGCGTACCGATTTCGGAGTCGTCTTATCAAAAATTATGGTGGTCTTGCTACCAGTATGCCTTTATTGGCGTCTTTTTTCATGTTGTTTGCCATGTCGAATGTCGGTTTGCCAGGTACGGCGGGCTTTGTTGGTGAATTTATGATCATCTTCAGTGCGATGCAAGCCAGCTTCTGGATTACCACGCTTGCTGCAAGCACGTTAATTATTAGTGCGGCTTATACACTCTATATGTACAAGCGCGTATTTTTTGGTGAAATAACGAATCCCTTGGTCGCTAAAACGAGTGATATCCATGGCTTTGAAAAATTAGTGTTTATTTTATTAAGTTTGGCAATTATTTTTATCGGTATTTATCCAGCTCCTTTATTGACGATCATGCATGCTTCGATAGACTCAATTTTACATTGGAGTTTGCAAACTAAATTATGATGACATTACAACAATTACTTCAATTTCCTGCACTTCCTGAAATCGCTTTATTGTTGATGACCTGTGTAGTTCTGTTACTTGATTTATTTGTGCAACAGAAATCCAATTTGATCACCTATAGTGCGACTCAAGTGAGTCTAGTGATTACATTGGCATTGCTTATCCATTTACATCACGTTCCGGCACAATTTTTGTTTCACCAACATTTTACTTGGGATCTGGTCGCTTATTTTGTTAAGTTGTGCATTTTGATCTTCAGCTTATTTGCTTTTGTCTATGCACGTGATGCGATTAAAACTCTTCACATTCATGCGGGGGAATATTATTTATTAGGTTTATTCTCAATACTAGGCATGTTGATATTGACGTCGGCGAATAGTTTATTAACCCTTTATCTGGGTTTAGAACTTTTATCCTTTCCGCTGTATGCGATGGTGGCTTTACAACGCCAATCGAGTCAAGGGGCCGAAGCCGCGATGAAATATTTTATTTTAGGCGCGCTGGCATCTGCTTTATTTTTATATGGTCTTTCTTTGCTGTATGGCGCTACTCATTCCCTGATCTTACCTGCTATCCATCAATCTTTACTCACAGGAGGACAATCCAGTGTATTACTTAGCACGGGACTTATTTTCATCCTGGCGGGTATCACATTTAAAATTGGTGCGGCACCTTTCCAGTTTTGGGTTCCAGATGTCTATCAAGGTGCGCCCACACCGGTTACTTTGTTTATCAGTGCGGCACCGAAAATAGCTGGTTTAGCACTGGCAATCCGGTTATTAGTTGATACCATGCCCAGCTTACTCAGCTATTGGCAGCCCTTATTAGCCGTTATTGCTATTTTATCCTTCAGTTTGGGCAATCTAGTGGCTATCGTGCAAAGTAATTTAAAGCGTATGTTGGCTTACTCGGCTATAGCCCATATGGGTTATGGCTTACTCGGCTTAGTTGCGGGCACGGCCATGGGATATGCCATGAGCCTCTTTTATATGCTGGCGTATGGGCTAATGGCTCTGGCCGCATTTGGTTTATTAGTCGTGATGAGTCAATCAGGTCAGGTTGAGCAAATCAGTGACTTAAGAGGGTTGAATGCGCGTAATCCTTGGCTAGCGTTAATGATGTTGTTAGCGATGTTTTCTATGGCGGGAATTCCACCGACTATCGGCTTTTTTGCTAAATTAGGTATATTAGAATCTCTAATTTCAGCCCATTTACTATGGGTAGCCACTTTGGCTATTATTTTTGCTATTATTGGTGCTTATTATTACATTTATATCATAAAAGTGATGTATTTTGAGGAGCCTGAACCCACTATACCCCGTTTAAGCGTAGCCTCTGATGCCTACCTTGCACTGAGTATTAATGCTATACTACTCCTCGTTCTCGGTTTATTTCCCAGTCAGTTAATCTGGCTGGCCAAAGCGGTTTTTTTTACTATTAACCACCCTGTTTATTAGAGGCGAGAAAACGAAATGAAAAAAATTTTTATTATTTTAATCCTATCATTGGGATTACAAGGTTGTCTGGCAGGTGCTTTTGTAGCCGGTAGTGCAACGACCGGCAGTTTGGTGACCGATCCGCGTCCTATTAATAGGATTAAAGCCGATGAGGAAATAAACTTTAGGGTTAATAGAAAACTGGCTAATGATCCGGTACTCAATGCCGAAACGCATATTTCCGCGGTGAGTTATAATCGAGTGGTTTTATTAACAGGTCAAGCCTATGATGAGGCCTTAAAAGCTAAGGCAGAACACTATGCCAAGAGTATTCCGAAAGTCCGACGTGTATTTAATGAAATTGTTCTAGGGATACCCACAACCGTTTACCGACGTGCTCAAGATGTGGGCATCACTTCAGAAGTTAAGGCTAAGATGTTTGCTAATAGAGCGCTTAAATCGAATAATTTTAAGATAGTCACTGAAGACGGCGTGGTGTATATATTGGGGATTGCGACGCCGAAACAAGCTGATTTAGCCGTAACGATAGCAAGAGAGTCTTCGGGTGTGAAAAAAGTGGTTAAGTTAATAGAATATAAAGAAGAATAAGAATTAAATTTTATAAATGAACTTTAAGTTCAGCAAACTGACTATACTAAAAGTGACTATTTAGGATAGGCTTAAAATATAAAGAGGTTACTGTGGGAATATTATACGGTGTATTAAATTTATCTTTTTGGGGATATGTCGTTGCCTTATTAATTTTAACGCATATCACTATTGTGGGTGTCACGGTGTATTTGCACCGATCTCAAGCGCATCGTGCTTTAGAGCTGCATCCCGCCATTAGTCATTTCTTCCGTTTTTGGATCTGGTTGACCACGGGTATGGAAACCAAAAAATGGGTTTCTATTCACCGTAAACATCATGCTAAGTGTGAAACGGACGAAGATCCACATAGTCCGCAAACTCGAGGCATTAAAAAAGTTTTTTTTGAGGGTGCTGAGTTGTATCGTGACGAAGCTAAAAATCAAGATACGATGGACCGTTATGGTCAAGGGACACCAGATGACTGGTTAGAACGACATGTCTATACTAAGCATAGCGCGGCAGGTATTGGATTGATGTTTGTTATTGATCTGATTTTATTTGGTATTCCTGGGATTACCATTTGGGCTTTACAGATGGCTTGGATACCTTTCTTTGCCGCGGGTGTGGTGAATGGTATCGGCCACTATTGGGGCTATCGAAACTTTGAATGTCCTGATGCGGCGCGAAATATTATTCCTTTAGGCGCCTTTATTGGTGGTGAGGAATTGCATAATAATCATCATACCTTTCCAACTTCAGCTAAGTTCTCGGTCAAATGGTGGGAATTTGATTTGGGTTGGGTTTATATTCGCTTATTACAATTTTTAGGTTTATCCAAGGTAAAACGAGTATCACCCAAACTTGAGAATATTCCAGGAAAATCACTGATTGATTCAGATACTTTAGCCGCATTGATTACGAATCGTTTTCAAGTGTTGGCGCGCTATAGTCGTGAGGTGTTATTACCGGTCTTGCATGAAGAAAAGCTAAAAGCGAATACTAGCAGTAAAGCGTTATTAAAGCGGGCTAAGATCGCATTAATTCGTACTGAGTCTTTATTAAACGAAGAAGGTAAACAGCAAATAGCTGAAGTGATAGATAATCATCATATGTTAGCGTTAGTTTATCAGTACCGTCTTAAACTACAGGCGATTTGGGGCCGTACCACAGCAACGCAGCGCGAGTTATTAGAAGCCTTACAGGATTGGTGTAAACAAGCCGAGGCAACGGGTGTGCATGCGTTACGGAAATTTGCGATAAGTTTAGCCGGATTTTCGACGCAAAAAAAATTAACTTAAAATAATAAATAGGACCTATAAAAAATAATTTTTCTGTTCATATTATTTTCTTTATGTTTGAAACGGCACCCATTATTCAAAAAATCAAAGAACTTGAAAACCGTAGTAGTGAATTACGGAGGTACCTTTGACTATCCCAGTAAACTTGAAAAACTCCAAGAGTTAAATCATGAGTTACAAGATCCGACTCTCTGGAATGATCCTGGAAAAGCTCAACACTTAGGCAAAGAGCGCGCGCAATTGCAGCAAATTGTCGAGATCTTTCAGCAATTGAAAAAGGGTCTTAGCGATATCAAAGATCTGCATGATTTAGCTGTTAATGAAGGGGCTGATGATTTATTAGCTACGCTGCCTCAAGAATTGAAACTATTAGAAACCCGTCTAGAACAACTCGAATTTAGACGAATGTTTCCACATGAATTAGATAAAAATTCTGCGTATTTAGAAATACAAGCCGGCTCAGGGGGTACTGAAGCGCAAGATTGGGCAGAAATGTTATTACGTATGTATCTACGTTGGGGAGAACAAAATTATTTTAAAGTTGATTTAATAGAAGTCTCTGCCGGCGAAGTTGCAGGAATAAAAAGTGCCACGATTAAATTTGAAGGTGAATATGCTTATGGTTGGTTGCGTACCGAAACCGGCGTGCATCGCTTAGTCCGTTTATCGCCTTTTGATGCGAACAAACGCCGTCATACGTCCTTTGCAGCAGTATTTGTATCACCCGAAGTTGATGAGTCCATCGATATAGAAATTAATGCAGCGGATTTACGTATTGATACCTATCGTGCTAGTGGTGCAGGTGGACAACATGTTAATCGTACCGATTCGGCAGTGCGCATCACACATATTCCTAGCGGTGTAGTGGTGCAATCACAAAGCGATCGATCGCAGCATAAAAACCGTGATCAAGCAATGAAGCAATTACGTGCAAAATTATACGAACTGGAATTACGAAAACGCGCTGAAGAAAAGCAAAATCAAGAGTTTTTGAAACGCGATATTGGTTGGGGTAGTCAGATACGTTCCTATATATTAGATGATGCGCGAATTAAGGATCTTCGCACGGGGGTTGAAACAGGTAATACGCAAGCGGTATTAAATGGTCATCTTAATCCTTTTTTGATAGCCAGTTTAAAGGCAGGATTATAATTATACGCTTCGCTATGAGTATATATTGCTGGGAATAATTACTTTTTTCTTGCTATCATCTGCTAAACTAGGACAGATTTAAAATCTGTAAGTTTGGAAAAATTTATCATGAGCCATGAAAAAATAACGATCTCCCATAATACTGAAGATTTATTTTCGCAACGTCTGGCGAAATTAAACGATTTACGACAAATTTCTGATGCTTATCCGAATACTTTTCGTCGCGATAGCTTGGCAGCTGATTTATATATCCAATTTGAACAAGCGAATGCTGAACTATTACATCAAAAGAATTTTTCTGTCCGACTTGCGGGTCGAGTTATGTTAAAACGTGATATGGGTAAAAGTTTATTTCTCGATATTCAAGATATGTCAGGGAAAATGCAAGTCTATGTTAAACAAGACAATATCGGACTAGAAGATTTTGAAGTGATTAAACGTTTAGATTTGGGTGATATTGTTGGCATTGTTGGTGTCCTATTTCGTACTAAAACCAATCAACTTTCTATAAAGGCAGAAAAGGTTTATTTATTAAGTAAATCCTTACGTCCATTACCAGATAAATTTCATGGTCTTTCTGAGTCGGATAAAGAACAACGTTATCGACAACGTTATTTAGATTTGATTAGCAACGAAAAAACTCGAAAAACATTTCAAATTCGTTCCCAACTGATCAATGGAATTCGTCAGTTTTTAAATCAGCGTGGTTTTGTTGAAGTTGAAACACCGATGATGCATGTTTTGCCTGGCGGTGCTTTAGCACGACCTTTTATCACCCATCATAATGCCTTAGATATGGAATTGTTTTTACGTGTGGCGCCAGAGTTACATTTAAAACGTTTAGTCGTGGGTGGTATGGAAAAAGTTTTTGAAATTAATCGTAATTTTCGTAACGAGGGACTTTCGACTCGACATAATCCCGAGTTCACGATGTTGGAATTTTATCAAGCTTATACCGATTATCATGATTTAATGGATTTAACTGAACAATTGATTCGTGAATTAGCGCAAACTATTTTGGACACTGAACAGTTGACTTATCAAGGAGAAACCTATGATTTGTCCAAGCCATTTAAACGTTTAAGTGTGATTAATGCCATACTTGAATATAATCCGCAGTGGCAGTTGAAAGATGTGACTGAATTGAGAACATTACAAAAAATTGCCGCTGATTTAAAGATTCCAGCGAGTGAGTCTGTCGGGCAATTACAGTTTGCCGTATTTGAAGAAACCGTTGAGCAAAAATTAAAACAACCCACGTTTATTACTGAATATCCGATTGATGTATCACCTTTAGCTAGACGTAATAATGACGACCCACAATTAGCGGATCGTTTTGAGCTTTACATCGGAGGACGAGAATTAGCAAATGGGTTTTCTGAGTTAAATGATCCAGAAGATCAAGCAGCACGCTTTAAACTACAAAGTCGATCGAAATTGGCGGGTGATTTAGAAGCAATGCCCTATGATGAAGATTATATTTTAGCACTGGAATATGGTTTGCCACCCACTGCTGGTGAGGGTATTGGTATTGATCGATTAGCGATGTTATTTACTGATTCAGCGTCGATTCGAGACGTTATTTTGTTTCCGTTAATGCGTCCAGAAACTAAAAGTGAATAGCGTCTAGCAAGAACACAAAAAAGCCTGCTCGCAAATGGAATCATTTGGGCAGGCTATTAATAGTTTTAACTATTTAATTTTATCTTCTTCAAACACTTCATGTTTGCGAGTGATAGGATCATATTTTTTAAATTTTAATTTATTCGGTGTAGCTTTCTTATTTTTACTAGTCGTGTAGTAGTAGGCACTCGCTGTAGATTTTAATTTAATTTTATCACGCATGATATAATGCTTCCCGGTTTAGACTTTTTCGCCACGCTGACGTAGCGTAGCGAGTACTTTATCAATGCCTTGCTTTTCAATAACCCGTAAACCATCAGCAGTTATTCTTAATTTAACAAAGCGTTTTTCGGCAGCTACCCAAAGGCGCCGAACGTGGAGATTAATCTGAAAACGACGTTTAGTTTTTCGGTTTGAGTGAGATACATTGTGCCCCACCATGGGCTTTTTACCCGTTACCTGACAGACCCTAGCCATAATAGTCCCCAATGCAGATTGATTATATAGAATAATGTCCGCTTTTATACCAAAAATGCAGCAGATTGTCAAAAAATTTACAATAAACCTTGACTAGCAAAAGAGGTCATACGGCCTTCTCCGATAATGATATGGTCTAATAGGCGCACATCAATGGCCGTTAAAATGGTTTTAATTTCTTGTGTAATCCTTTTATCTGCTTCACTGGGTTTAGCAATACCAGAAGGGTGATTGTGTGCCAAAATGACCGCTGCGGCATTATGTTGGTATACTTGCCGGATGAGCTCACGAGGGTAGACAGCTGCTTCGTTAATGCTTCCATGAAAGAGCTCTTTAAAATGAATAAAGCGATGGGCATTATCTAAAAATAAACAGCTAAAGACTTCATAAGGATAGGATTGCAACTTGTGCGTTAAATACTCATAAACATCCTGTGGGTTTTCGAAGGTGTTACGTTGTTCGAGATTTTCTTGTAAACAGCGTGTTGCTAGCTCTTTTGCGGCTTGGATCTGGACATATTTAGCGAGACCTAATCCCAGCGATTTTGTGAACTGTTCCAAACTGGCTGCAACGATGTAACGTAAGTCACCAAATTGCAAGAGAAGTTCACGACTAATATCCAGGGCAGTTTTTCCACGGACACCGGTACGAACGAATAGTGCTAACAATTCTGCATCAGATAAGACGGAGGCGCCATGAGAGAGTAATTTTTCACGGGGACGTTCTTTTGCAGGCCAATCAGTAATAGACATATTTACTTTTCCTTAAGTAGATTATTATTTTTTTATATATATTCTGCGCACTGGAATTTAAGCATTCCTTCCTTCACTATAGTATGTTGTTAAAATCCAATATTTGTGAGGTAGTTATAGACTCTTCAAGTAAGGATGCTAATCATATCTTATGCTTGATATGAGTAGAGATTATTATAGTAAATACCTATAATTTTAAATAGAGGTAGAATGCTTAAATGATGTTATTGACGGCATTCTTTTGCCATAATATGTTGCCACTCAAGTGTTGTGATCGGCATAACGGATAAGCGGTTACCTTTTTGTAATAAACGCATTTCTTTTAATTCAGGTTGAATTTTTAAATCTTCTAAAGAAAGGATCGATTTGAAAATTCTTATTAATTGTACATCAACACTATACCATCGCGGCTTACTGAGTGTGCTTTTAGGATCATAATGATGATCACTTACCTGCAAGGCTGTTTTATCTGGATAAGCAGTGTTAACTATTTTGATCATCCCAACGATTCCAGGCTTAGGACAGCTCGAATGATAAAAAAAAGCCAGATCACCTTTTTTCATTGCTTGTAGAAAATTTCGTGCTTGATAATTTCGTACACCATCCCAAGGTTCAGTTTGATGAGGTCGTTTGTCTAGATCTTGAATGCTAAAACAAGTGGGTTCAGATTTCATTAGCCAATAATTCACTTATTTTCCTCTTGTTTTGGATAACTATTAAATAATTTTTATGGAATTAATTTTTTTTGTAAAAAATTAATGATGTCATGATCGGGTAACAAATGCTCATTTTTTTCGGTTCGCGCTTTGTAGGCGATGACTTTCTCTTGTAAGGTTTTTTCACTAATGACTAAACGATGGGGAATACCAATGAGATCACTATCCGCAAACAGTAAACCGGGACGCTCTGCTCGATCATCGAGTAAGACGTCTATGCCTGCATCGCTCAATTGCTGATAGAGTGTATCGGCCGCATGGTTAACTTGTTTCGATCGATGATAGGCAATGGGCACTATCACCACTTGAAACGGGGCCATCGCTTGTGGCCAAATAATACCTTGTTCATCATGATTTTGTTCGATGGCTGCGCCAACAATACGGGATACACCAATTCCATAACACCCCATTTCCATGGGCAATAAACTTCCATCTTCGGTCGTGATGCTGGCATCCATAGCGAGAGAATATTTATTACCTAATTGGAAAATATGACCCACTTCGATACCACGTTCCATTTTTAAATGTCCTTTCCCATCCGGACTGGGATCACCGATTTGCACTTGGCGTAAATCGGCGACCTGCGGAAGTGGGCAATCGCGCTTCCAATTAACATGTGTATAGTGAAAACTTTCTTCATTAGCGCCACAGACAAAGTCTGCAAGCACGGCAGCAGAACGATCAACAATTAAAGGGATAGATAAACCAATGGGACCTAAATAACCGATACCAACGCCGGTTATGGCTAAGATATCGGTTTCCTCAGCAAATGTTAAAGGATGAGCGATTTCGTCTAATTTTTTAACCTTAGTAGGATTTAATTCATGATCACCACGTAATATAAGACCCACTAAAGGTTGTTGTCTTCCTTTAACGACTAATAATTTTATACATTGTTGTGGCGATATTTTTAAATAGTTACTCACCGCTGTAATAGTTTTTGTACCGGGTGTTTTTTCTTTTTTGAGTGGTGCCATGGGAGCAGGGCGTTGATTAATGACTAGGCTTTCTGCCAGCTCAGCATTTGCGGCATAATCACTGCTATCACTATAAAAAATTTGATCTTCGCCGGTTTGTGCTAATACTTGAAATTCTTGGGATTGACTCCCACCGATATTTCCTGTATCAGCTAAGACTGCACGAAATTTTAATCCTAAGCGCGTGAAAATTCGGCAATAGCTTTCATACATGTTCTGATAGGTGGCTGCCAACGATGCTTTATCTCGATGAAAAGAATAAGCATCTTTCATTATAAATTCGCGTGCGCGCATCACACCAAAACGTGGACGAATTTCATCACGAAATTTAGTTTGTATTTGGTAAAAAATAAGGGGTAATTGTTTGTAACTACGTACTTCGTTACGCACTAAAGAGGTAATGACTTCTTCATGTGTCGGACCAAGGCAAAACCAACGTTGATGTCTATCAGTAATACGGAGTAATTCGGGTCCATAGGCATTCCAGCGTTCGGATTCTTGCCAAAGCTCGGCCGGTTGTAGATTGGGCATCAGTACCTCTTGGCCGTGGATGCGATTCATCTCTTCGCGCACGATAGCTTCGACTTTGCGTAATACGCGCAAACCTAATGGCAGCCACGTGTAAACTCCAGAAGCAAGTTTACGAATCATGCCAGCCCGCAACATCAGTTGATGGCTTTTTATCTCGGCATCGGTGGGTGCTTCTTTGAGTGTGGGTAAATAGAGATGGCTGCTACGCATAATGGATCATGTCAATTGGTTATTTAATAGCTAGAGCTTACTATAGAATAGACCTTATGCAAAACCAGCGGGATAATTTCTTTTAAATTTTTATCGGCTGTTTTTTTATGAAGGCTAAACCTATTATTTTAGTGAGAACATAACTAATTAAGGATATTTCCCTTTTATTTTTTACTTAAACCTCGCTTTGCTGAGACCACTCACGAAAAAGATAGTAAGCGCACGCTGGCCAAAGTGTAAACACTGGATTAAAATGCCGGTTAATATTGTGAGTCGCGCAGGCTACCTTTAGCCCATCCGTCGGCGCACAATTTAAACGCCAATATCTGAATGAATGCAAAAAAACTGAGGAGTACTATGCCTATCTATGAATATGCATGTAAGGTCTGTGGCCATAAGTTTGATACTATACAAAGCTTTAGTGAAGAGCCTTTGATCGATTGTCCAGTATGTAAAGAACCGGCCTTGAAGAAACTTGTTTCGGCTTCGGCTTTTCATTTAAAGGGCAGTGGTTGGTATGTGACCGATTTTAAAAATCCACCAGTTAAAGCGAATAGTACAGAAAAAAATAAAGCTGAAAACGCAAGCAAGCCGGTAGAACCGAATAAAGAAGTCAATAAAGCTACAGAAGCAAATGCCAAAGACACCGTCGCCGCAAAACCCGTGGATAAAGCCAGTAAAACCGATAAATCGGGCGAAAAGTCCTCTTAAATTCAAACTATTATTATGCAAAGAACACATTATTGTCATCAATTAAATCAAAACTTAGTTAATGAAACTGTACAAGTTTGTGGTTGGATTCATCATCGCCGTGATCATGGCGGCATAATTTTTATCGATTTACGTGACCGCAGCGGTCTTTTGCAAGTGGTATTTAATCCAGAACAGGCTGATCTGTTTAAGCAAGCGGAAACATTACGTAATGAATATGTAGTGCAAATTAGCGGAAAAATACGTTTACGTCCTAAAGGGACTGAAAATGCACATTTAAAATCTGGAACGATAGAATTACAGGCTACGCAATTAAATATTTTAAATACTTCAGCACCGTTACCGATTTCTATCGATGCCTATACCCCGGTAAGTGAAGAGGTCGCATTGCGTTATCGTTATTTGGATTTGCGGCGGCCTGAAGTTCAGGAGCGTTTTCGCTTACGCACAGAAGTAGTGAAATTGATTCGACGTTTTTATGAAGAAAAAGGATTTTTAGATATCGAAACACCGGTGCTGACGAAAGCGACGCCAGAAGGTGCTCGTGATTATTTAGTACCGAGTCGTGTCCATCCTGGTGAATTTTATGCCTTACCGCAATCACCTCAATTATTTAAGCAATTATTAATGATGTCAGGATTTGATCGTTATTATCAAATCGTGCGTTGCTTTCGTGATGAAGATTTACGTGCTGATCGTCAACCTGAATTTACGCAGCTGGATATGGAGATGTCTTTTTGTAATGAAGAAGAGATACAAACACTCAATGAATCCTTGATTCGTTATTTATTTAAAGAATTATTAGAGGTTAGTTTACCTGATCCTTTTCCGCGCATGACTTATGCAACAGCCATGCAACGTTACGGTAGTGATAAACCGGATTTGCGTATTCCACTTGAATTAGTTGACATTGCGGATTTGGTTAAGGACATTGAATTTAAAGTTTTTTCTGGACCGGCGAATGATACACAGGGACGGGTGACTGCCTTACGCGTTCCTAAAGGCGCTGATTTGAGTCGTAAAGCAATTGAAGATTACACGCAATATGTGACTATCTTTGGTGCTAAAGGCTTGGCTTATATTAAAGTCTCGGATTCTGCATTGGGACTGGAAGGTTTACAGTCGCCAATCTTAAAATTTATTCCGGAAGCAACGGTTCATGCAATATTACAACGCGTGGAGGCAAAAAAGGGCGATATTATTTTTTTTGGTGCCGGTACAGCAAAAATGGTCAGTGAATCCTTGGGTGCTTTACGTGTCAAATTGGGTCATGATTTTAACTGTGTTAAGAATGAATGGTCACCTTTGTGGGTAGTGGACTTTCCGTTATTTGAATTCGACGCACAAGAAAAACGTTGGCAAGCCTTACATCACCCTTTTACTGCACCTAAAGTTAATGATATTTCTGAGTTACAGGCTAATCCAGAATCGTGTCTATCCAGAGCTTTTGATATGGTATTAAACGGTTGTGAAGTTGGTGGCGGATCAATCCGTATTCATGATACGACGATGCAATCGGTGGTGTTTGATTTATTAAATATTAACGAAGCAGAACAGAAAGAAAAATTTGGTTTTTTACTCGAAGCACTTAAATTTGGTTGCCCACCACATGGTGGGTTGGCCTTTGGATTGGATCGTTTGGTGATGTTGATGACGGGAGCAAAATCGATACGTGATGTCATTGCTTTTCCAAAAACACAGACTGCTCGCTGTCCGTTGACGAGTGCTCCGAGCCCCGTTTCCGAGCAACAATTAAAAGAGTTATCATTAGCGATTCGTAAAAAATAACCGATATTTGCTCTATTTAAGGTGAATGACTATCAAATTACTTTTGTAAGGAGTAGGTTTAATTTGCTTGTTGTCAGAGATAGCGTTATTGATAGCCATTCATCAGTATCAGCATATTTTTTTGGATAATTATTTAGCTTATGTCTAACTCTATACCACCGAATTTTTTCAAAGCTGCCAGTGGTGACTATCGTATTCCGATTAAAGCGATCTTTTTGGAGGCTTGGTATCGAGTAAAAGGTATGAAAGTCTCTTATTGGGGGGGCTTTCTTTACTTTATATTGGTGATGGCGTTGGCCTGCCTGGTATTAGGATTAGTATTGGCGTTATATGATGTGTTTGTATTGCCATTGGCTACCGCCCATAACGCCATCGCTTTATATGACTTAAAACTAGGTCTTAAATTTATTGTCGTTGGGATCGTCGAAATTTTACGTTTTTTATTAACTGCCTCGTTAGCGTTTATGGCCTTACAGCATCTACGCAATGAACCTATCCATGCGAGTATGGTTTTTTCTTTTCGTCATGCTTGGCGTCCTTTATTGATTATTGCATTGTTACTCTATCTATTTAATAGCTTTATTATCTCTAGCACCAATATACTATTGCATAGCGTATTATTTAAACAACAAATGGTTTATTTAGGATCGATTGTTGGTAGTATTTTTTTATTTGTTGTTTTTATAATTGGTTTCTTTTTATATTTCTATTTTTCAATCTTAGTGTTTATGACCGTGCTGCTTATTTTAGATCAAAAAATGACCGGTAAACAAAGTTTACGTTTGGCGTTTCAATCAATAAACCAACATTTTTTTAAAAATATCACTTTGATTATCGTCACTAGTATCGTATTTGGTCTTTTAGCCTTGATGAGTTTAGGTATAGGTTTAATTTGGTTATTACCAATGACATCATTAGTCACGGCTATCCAATATAATCAAATTTTTTGTGAAGGTAGTTTATAGTTTAAGTAGTTTAGTATACTCACAGCAACGGGATTTTTGGCAAGTGCCGTGAAGAAAGATTGCGCATTGAGCGACAACACAGGCAAAAATTCAAGTGCGAAGCGCATAAAAAGAGAGTGTTATGGCCGGACATAGTAAATGGGCAAATATACAGCATCGAAAAAATAAACAAGATGCGAAGCGGGGTAAATTATTTACTAAATTGATTCGTGAGATTACCGTGGCTGCTAGGATGGGTGGCGGTGATTTAAATAGTAATCCACGTTTGCGCTTGGCGCTTGATAAAGCATTATCTGCTAACATGACTCGAGATACTATCGATCGTGCTACTAAGCGCGGTGCCGGTGGTTTAGATGGTGCACAAATGGAAGAAATCCGCTATGAAGGATATGGACCTAAAGGAGTCGCTGTTTTAGTGGATACCTTAACTGATAATCGCAATCGTACCGTTGCTGAAATAAGGCATGCGTTTAGTAAATTCGGTGGAAATTTAGGCACGACGGGATCGGTCGGTTATTTATTTAGTAAAAAAGGAGTCATTACTTTTCCACCCGGATCTGAAGAAGAGCGTATTTTTGAGATTGCTTTAGAGGCAGGTGCGGAAGATGCTATTACTTATCCGGATAATAGTATTGATATCTGGATTGAAGAAAGCCAATTAGCGAGCTTAACTCAACGCTATCAAGAAAAAAATTTAAATCTGGCGAATAGTGAAGTGACTTGGTTGGCTAGTACTAAAGTTGAACTCAATGATGAGGATCAAGAAAAATTGGAGCATTTAATTGAACTGCTAGAAGATTTAGATGATGTGCAAAATGTCTATACTAACCAAGCCTAATGCTGAATCAGGAAACCACTAACTTAAGTAAAAATGCAATTATTTTAGGTATTGATCCAGGTTCTTGCATCACGGGTTATGGCATTATTCAAATTGAAGGTTCACAATTAAGCTATCTGGATAGTGGTTGTATTAAAGTCTCAAGTGCAGTTTTTTCTGAACGCTTAGAAAAAATATTTACTGGTTTACAAACGGTAGTGCAACAGTTTGCACCGAACGAAGCGGCAGTCGAACAAGTATTTATGCATATTAATCCGAATGCGGCGCTGAAATTAGGTCAAGCTCGGGGTGCTGCATTAGTGGCTGCCGCTTTAGCTAAATTAATTATTAGTGAATATTCCGCTAGGCAAGTTAAACAATCGGTAGTCGGTTATGGAGCCGCTAATAAGCAACAAGTACAACATATGGTACGATTGTTGTTAAATTTAGATCGAACACCACAAGCCGATGCGGCCGATGCATTAGCCATTGCGATTTGCCATGCACAAGCGCGACAATTGGAAGGACGAGGACTTAAACAAGGGTTTCGCCGAGGTAGAAGACGATGATCAATCGACTGCGAGGCATATTAATTGAAAAACAGCCGCCCTATTTATTGGTGGAAGTGGCCGATGCATTTACTTACGAAGTACAAGCCTCTATGCATACTTTTTATCAATTGCCAGAGTGTGGAAAAAAGGTTTTTTTATACACACAGTTTATTGTACGAGAAGATGGACATTTTTTGTATGGTTTTAGCACGTCCGATGAGCGAGCATTATTTACGCAATTATTAAAAGTAAATGGTGTGGGTCCTAAAGTGGCTTTAGGTATCTTATCAAAAATAGAAGTAGCCGAATTTATTGGCTGTGTTGAACAACAAAATGTCAGTGCATTACAAACGGTTCCAGGTATTGGTAAAAAAACCGCGGAACGTTTAATCATCGAAATGCGTGATCGTTTAAAAAGTTTATCCCATAACCAGTATAAGACATCTGATAAAAATAACGTCCGATCTTTACCGCATTTCCAACAAGATGCTATTGCGGCATTAGTAGCCTTGGGTTATAAAAATCAAGAGGCGAGTCGCGCTGTTCTTCAGATTAAAGACAGTACACTGTCTTTAGAATCGTTAATCCGACAAGCCTTAAATAAAGTTAGCTAATTTTATTAAAGATCTTATGATTATATTTAGGAAAATCCAATGATACTTTTTGTTTTCTTAAACAAGAATTAACGTTATTATTTTAGTGCTATGCATAGCTAAAAAATTATTTAGTTGCAGTGAAACTAGATGTAGAGTTTATACTATTTGTATCATTTTGATTTCCTGCAGGACGGTAGAAATTAGCAGAATAAACGGTTCGGCTTGTACCTGGTATCGATGGCATGGAGGATACTTGTGTTTGAGTAGCGCTTTGAGAAGGATGCACTTTACTCTTAAAAATAGTATCGGCTTCTTCAATCGTTCTTAATTCCGCTTGAACAGTGAATAATATTTCTGTCAGTTTTTTAGCAGCTTTTCTATTATTAAAAAATAAATCCATCAACACCCAAGCAAAAATAACTAGGGGGATAACAGCTAAAGCGGGAGAGGCGGTTGCCATAAGTGCGCTTATAAGTAGGATAAAACCTAGCATACTGCTGGTGTTATCTGGAATGATATTTAAAAAATCCTTGATTCGCGGATAGCGTTCACAACTTGTTGTATATTTTTTAAGATGTTCTATAAGCGATTTAATAGTTTCGTCGACGTAGTTTTTTTCTTTATTATTATTAAAAAAGTTACTTTCAGCTAATTCATCTAATTTTTGAATAAATTTTAGACAATCTTGCACTAATTTAGTGCGACAGCCTTTTATCTGCTTAATACTCGCTAAATCTAATTTATTTTCATTTTCATCTGACCAGCTTAGCTGTTCGATATAGCCTAGCTGTGCTTTGAGTAATGTGGCTGTTCCGTTAGAAAATTCTATTAACATTTTTAAATGTCCTTTTTGATTTATTATTAGAATAATAAGACTATTCTATTTTTTTTATAAGCTCAATGATTATTAATATTAGATAATGAAAAATAAATTGCTTAAATCGAGTAAGCTTTCCAATACTTTCGATGCTTGCTAAAAATTGAGTAATTAGCTAATAATAGAACTACTCGCCATTGGGAGTGCATTTAACTTATTTTTATCGGTTTATCTCCGATCCTTATTTATGCAAATCTCTGATCGCTTAACGTCAGCTAAAAAAAATGCTGAAGATGAAAAAATCTATCCACGCATTCGCCCACTCGCTTTAGCGGATTACTTAGGACAAGCATCGGTTTGTGAACAAATGGCTTTGTTTATTCATGCGGCACGTGCTCGAACTGAAGCTTTAGATCATGTGTTAATTGTAGGGCCTCCGGGTTTAGGTAAAACGACATTGGCCCATATTATTGCTCATGAAATGAGTGTCGGTCTCAAACAAACTTCAGGACCGATTTTAGAAAGAGCCGGCGATTTAGCCGCATTATTAACCCATCTTGAAGCAAAAGAAGTGTTGTTTATTGATGAAATCCATCGTTTAAGTCCAGTGATTGAAGAAATACTTTACCCGGCCTTAGAAGATTATCAACTGGATATCATGATAGGCGAGGGGCCGGCTGCACGTTCGATTAAATTAGATTTACCGCCATTTACACTAATTGGTGCTACCACGCGCGCGGGGTTGTTAACGTCACCCTTGCGGGATCGGTTTGGTATTGTACAACGCTTAGAGTTTTATAGTGTCGCTGATCTTTGTCGTATCGTGACCCGCTCAGCTGGAATTTTAGGTGTGGCAATCGATCGAATGGGTGCAAACGAAATTGCTAAACGTGCGCGCGGCACACCACGGATAGCTAATCGTTTGCTACGCCGAGTCAGAGATTTTGCTGAAGTAAAAGCCGATGGGAAAATTGACCAATGTTTAGCGGCACAAGCTCTCGATCTATTAGAAGTAGATAAAGAAGGTTTCGATCAACAAGATCGAAAATTATTATTAACACTCATTGAAAAATTTGATGGGGGACCCGTCGGTTTAGATAGTTTGGCGGCAGCTATCGGTGAAGAACGCGATACGATCGAAGAAGTGATAGAACCGTATTTAATTCAGCAAACATTTATAATGCGTACACCACGGGGTCGGGTTGCTACGAAAAAAACTTATCTACATTTTGGATTGACGATGCCAATTCATCTCAATGGACAAAAACAACTCAGTTGTGATTTTTCTGATAAAATAAACTAAAGTTAAATGTATAATTACAGCGCTGGGATTTTTTGTAAGTCACGAAGCAAGTTGAACGGTAACACAGACAAAAATTCAATCCGAAGCGTAAGATGAGGTAGGTAATGCCAACGGTCGATCCATCACTGTGGAGTTATTTTTCCGCTGCCAGCGGAATAGTCAAATTTGTCATGTTAATCTTGCTTGCCGCATCTATCGTATCCTGGTCGATGATTTTGCAGCGCGGATTTATGTTAAGACGCTCAAGAAAATTACTGGCTCAATTTGAAGACAAATTTTGGTCAGGTATTGATCTCAGTAAACTGTATGGGGATTTAAATCGTGAACAGGATCAACACAGTGGTCTAGCCAGCATTTTTCATGCTGGCTTTCGTGAGTTTATGCGTTTACATCAACAAGTGGGGGATATGCCGGTTATTATTATGGAAGGTGTGCAACGTTCGATGCGTATTGCTTATTCCGAACAACACCAACAATTGGAAAAACATCTCGATTTTTTAGCCACGTTAGGTTCGACAAGTCCGTATATTGGATTGTTTGGTACCGTCTGGGGTATCATGACCTCTTTTCAAGCATTGTCGGCTTCGCAACAGACTGCCACTATAGCGATGGTCGCACCAGGTATTTCTGAAGCTTTAGTTGCCACGGCGATGGGTTTGTTTGTCGCTATTCCTGCAGTAATTTTTTACAATCGATATTCGCATCAAATTCAACATTTACTACATAATTATCACCGCTTTCAAGAAGAGTTTTCGAATATTTTGTATCGTCAAGTTCACGGTAATACAGGTAGTCATGTTGTATAATCCTTATCAATTTCCCCCGCAACGACGTAAAGGACCTTTATCTGAGATCAATGTTGTTCCCTACATTGATGTCATGTTAGTGTTATTAGTGATTTTTATGGTTACAACGCCTTTATTATCACAAGGCATTAAAGTGAATTTGCCGCGAGCACAAGCGCAAACCATAGTGCCGGCACAGGAACCGATTATTGTATCCATTGATGACAAAGGACTTTTTTATTTAAATACCACTACTCATCCTGAAACCGCTTTAGATGCTCATCAATTAAGCCTAGAGGTCAGTGAACAAATACGCAATGCCGAACAAAAAAAAGCACCACGCCAAGTGTTTGTTAAAGGTGATAAAAAAGTTGATTACGGCAAAGTGGTATCAGCGATGGTTTTATTACAACAAGCGGGTGCCATCAATATTGGTTTGTTAACTGAGTCACCGCCTCCACAAGCGGTTTAAATCGTGATATCTATTCACAGCAATGGAGTTTTTGAAGCGTACTGCGAGTTGAGCGGCAATGCAGACAAAAATTTTAATGCGAAGCGACTATGTTGAGTCGAGTTAATACAGAAGATTATCGCTACTCGCTAGTCGTTGCGATTTTCTTGCATATTGTCTTATTTTTAGCTTTATTCTTAACACTACGGCATAGTACAAAATTGTTATTTTTAGCGCCGCCGCCTTTACAAGTGATCCATGCAACAGCGATCTCGATGGATGCATTGGCTCAGAAATCGACGCCTGCTATAGAAAGAATAAAACCATTACCCACCGCCGTTGCAAAAACGCTGTCGAAACCGTTATTACTGAAAAAAAGTCCCGTGCTATTATCGATTAAGGAAAAAAAAGTGGCTAAAACCAAGCCGGATAAAATGACTCCGGTGAAGGCACCAAATAAACAGCCATCATTAGTAAAAAAAAATATGCCGGCTAAAGCTAAACCAACCAAAATTGTGGTGAATAAATCAAAAAAAGTTACGCATACCCATCTAAAACCGTCCAAGGAATCATTAAAATTAGTTGAAAAAAATATCCAACAATTACTTGATCAAGAAATGAAATCGCTGGCAAAACAACAGATTATTGCCGCGCGTAATGCGGCAACAACAGATAAATATCGACATCTCATTTTACAAGTGATTGCACAACAATGGATTATTCCACCGGAAATGAATAAGCATTTAGAAACTAAATTAGCTGTGCATTTGGCGCCGGGAGGTATGGTATTAGAAGTAAGTATTGTCAAAAGCAGTGGTAATTTGGTCTTGGATCGTTCGGCACAAACGGCAGTCTATAAAGCATCACCTTTGCCAGTGCCAAAAAATAGAGGTTTGTTTCATACCTTTCGTCGAATCAATCTGACCGTACGGCCCGAAGGAGTTATCACACAATAATCTTTAGTGGTTAAGTAAATAACATCGTAAGGGTTTGAGTGAAACGTAGATTAGTTTCAATAGTTTATCCCATAACCAATTTTTGAAATAACACTTTTAAATTATCATTTATTTGCATGATTAAAAAAGCATACTATTAAGCATGCTTTTTTATGTATTATGTACAAGGTAATTAAATCGTTTTTAAAAAATAGTAAAAAACGATTTATATCGTGCCAGATTTAGTTAACGAATTCAATTCGTTTAAGTCAAGAAGTTGCTCCTGACTACCTCTGCCTTTAGGAAGAGTAGAAATATTAGAAAGATTAGAAGGAAAATTTTTTCTCCAGGTATCGGGTTGAGAATTTAATTGATTCATATAGTGCTCAATTTCAGTTTTTGGATTTTCTTGTTTTGCTAATTGAATGATCTGATCGAATATTGATTGGTTGGTTTCATCGATCAATAATCTATTTAAATAATCCTTGAATTGGCTCCATAATATATGATTAGCATCATCGCTAAATAAAAATCTGTTATCTGGGTCATCAAGCTGGCTAAGATTGGCAGATGTTAACAGATTGGTTTTATTTAAAGCGACTAAAACAATAGCTATATTGGCAGCGTAGTTAGGTTTTTCAATAATATAATCGAAATTTTCTTGATTTAAGCAATCACCGTCGCTGAGAGTATTCACTGCACTCACAATGTAATTAAACACTATTAAAATATTTTCTTCAGTTGTTTCGAAAAAATTACCGATAGCATCAAAATTAGCAGGGTTTAGAAGTTGATTTTTGTTGAATTGTGTTAGTAGATTGTTAAGTAGTTGAAAATGATTTGTTTTTAGTTTATTTAATTTTTCTAGGTTTTTTGGTGTAATAAGTTTAGCTATATAGAGTTGATCCATAGCTTGATGAACAGCATTCAAATCTAGATTATCTAAAAAAATCAATACGGCTTGATAAACCTGATAGGAAGCTTGTGTGGGTTTTGGTAAATTTTCAATAAAGCACTGATAAATTTTTAAAAAATTAGCTTGTTCAGCATCCCTTAGTGTGCGTAATGTTCGTATTGCGGCTTGATCACGACGGAAGAGGCGTCGCCAGAAACCTTTGTTATTATCATAGACTTGCAAGGCACTTTGTATTTCTGTAGGTATTGGCATGATAACTCCTTGTTATTGCTTGTTTGGTAGGAAAAAAAGTTTTCAAACTAAAAGTAGATTATCTATTATAGTGTATCTACACTTAAATAGTCATGTTTTTTTGACAAAAAAATGGTTTTTAATTTCTAAATTTTATTTTTTAAATGCTCTATTGATCCTGCTCCGGAACTTGTTTTTTTCTATGAAGGGATGAGTTGAAGTATGGGGAAATAATAAAACGAATTAGCAATCGCATAGACAAAATTTTTTTCACTGTTTACTATATATCGTTCGACCCTGTTGCCAGGGAAGTACGAAGAAAATCCTAAAGTAAGGGAATACTGGGCTTAATAATAGCCTACACAGGGATAGGTGTGGGAAAAGAGACTTACTTATCCTGTTTCAGTTTTAACTTAGTTTGAGATTGCTAAAAATGTCGAATAATCGTTTTATCAATAGATGTCTACAACACCCTTATTATCCTTGGCTAGTTTGGGGTTTGGCGGCGAGTGCGTTTTTTATCGAATACTTTGTCAGAGTAGCGCCGGGTGTGATGGTTGATTCGTTAATGCACGATTTTAAGGTGCAGGCCTTAGCTTTGGGAAGTTTATCGGCTTTTTTCTATTATACCTATGTCGGTATGCAAATCCCGGTCGGTATTTTAGTTGACCGGTTTAGTTTGCGTTGGTTATTGACCAGCATGATTTTTCTTTGTGGTTTATCCAGTCTTATTTTTGCAATGACAACGCATCTTGAAATTGCTGCGTTTGCCCGCTTAATGATGGGCTTTGGTGCCGCCTTTGCTTTTGTCAGCGCATTAAAAGTAGCAGCAGTGTGGTTTCCAGCAAAAAAATTTGGTTTGTTAGCGGGCTTAACGCAAGCCTTGGGTATGTTGGGTGCTGCCGTAGGTCAAATGCCGCTGGCTTATTTAGTAGAAAATTTCGGTTGGCGAAACGCTTTAATTTTTATTGCAGGCTTAATGATTTTCTTGTCACTATTGGTGGCGTTATGGGTCCGTGATCCGATCTTACCCGTTGCACAAGCTAAAAATAAAAAAACTTTAACCCATTCGCCTTGGTCAGGTTTAATGCGTGTATTGCGAAATCCGCAAAGTTGGTGGAATGCTTTATTGGCGGGCTTACTTTTTGCACCCACGGCAGCTTTGGCAGAATTATGGGGTGTTAAATTTTTTCGCCAAACCTACGATTTAAGTAATGAAGTTGCCGCGATGGGTATTGGTTTAATCTTTATCGGTTGGACGATCGGCGGCCCTTTAATGGGTTGGATTTCAGATAAAATTCAACGGCGCAAGCTGATACTCATTTTATCGGCAAGTTTTAGTTTATTATTTGCTAGTCTAGTTATTTTAATGCCTGGCTTACCTTTAGGTATTTTATTTAGTTTGTTATTTTTATATGGATTTTCAAATACGGGTGTTGCTACCGCTTATGCCGTGGCATCAGAAATTAATCCACAATCGGTGGCTGGAACTTCAGTTGCATTCGCGAATATGGCATCGGTTATTATCGGTGCAGGCTTTCAGCCGCTAATAGGTTGGTTATTGCAAAAAAATTGGGATGGTGTGATGGTGCAAGGTGTACCGTATTATTCTAATAGTAACTTTCGTTCGGCTTTATTGATCTTGCTCGCCAGTTTATTGTTGGCCATATTCGTAGCTTGTGGTATTAAAGAAACCTATTGTCGACGTGTCAATTAAAAACCATTTAAATAAACCCATTAGCATAACATTCATTATCTCACTATTTTTTTGATTAAAATAAATTAAAAGTCATTCATTGACTCTATATACTTTAAATTTTATTAACTTGAGTTGTTTTATGATGTTAAAAAATACGGTAGCAGTTTATGGTGTTATCGCTAAATTTTTTCATTGGTTTATGGCAGCGTTGATTATCGGCATGTTTATGCTGGCTTATACCATGATTAATATTCCTGCATCGCATTTTAGTGATCGTTTATATAGTCTTCATAAAGCGACCGGTTTGTTTTTATTCGGTTTAGTGATCTTAAGACTCCTTTGGCGTTTTATAAATATTGAGCCGAAATTACCGCGATCGGTTCCTCTTTGGCAGCGTCAATTAGCTAAATTGAATATTATCGCGTTGTATCTATTAATGCTGGCGATGCCATTAACAGGATTTTTAATGTCAACCTTCGGTAATCACATAATTAGTTTTTATGGTATTTTTACGGTATCACCCTTAGCTGATAATCCGCTGGTTTCTAATTTTTTTGCTAAAGCACATCAAATCTTGTCTTATTTATTGATTGCAGCATTTACATTACATGTGATCGGTGCATTTTATCATCCTGTATTACAAAGAATGTGGGTGTTTCCTAAAAAAAGAGTAATGGAGAATAACAAATGAATGGTTTGCGCTTAGAAAAGTCGTGTCATACGAGAAAAAAATTTCTTTTCATACTGATTAGTAGTTTGTTTTCTATATTATTAAGCGCTAGCGCCCAAGCAGCGCTGAATCTTGAATTAACTCAAGGTGTCGCTAATCAACTACCGATTGCAGTTGTTCCTTTTACGAGTACGGTAGCGTTTGCAGCGGAAAACAATATGAGTGAGGTGATTCAGTCTGATTTAAGCCATAGTGGTCAATTTAAAGTCATGATGATGAAAACTCATGCGCTACCACAACCTTATACTAGCGATAAAATTTCTCTGGCTTATTGGCGAGCTCATCATATTGATGATGTTATATTGGGGAAAATAAGTGCTCTAGGACAGGGAGAATATCAAGTGCATGTGAATTTAGTGAATGTTGCCCAAGGTCGTAAACAAATTTTAGCACAACGAGAATATACAGTGAAATATCCGCAATTACGTGCTTTAGCTCATCATATCAGTGATCTGATTTATGAAAAATTAACGGGTGTTAAAGGTGTTTTTTCGACACATATCGCTTATGTGTTAGTGACTCGTCAGGATAATCATCGTGTTTATAGTCTGCAAGTGGCTGATATGGATGGCCATAATGCCAAACCTTTATTAACCTCGACACAACCTATTATGTCTCCGGCTTGGTCGCATGATGGTAAACGTATTGCCTATGTTTCTTTCGAAAAAATCATGCCGCGAATTTATATTCAAACGATTGCTAACGGGAAGCGCCAATTAATCAGTGATTATCCGGGTATTAATGGTGCTCCCGCGTGGTCACCCGATGATAAACTCTTAGCTTTAGCCTTATCTAAAAATTCGGCTGCGCCAAAAATTTATTTAATGGATTTAGCCAATAAAGATTTACGTCAAGTGACCTTTGGATTTTCTATTGATACAGAACCGACTTGGTCAAAAGATGGTCGATCATTGCTGTTTACTTCAGATAGAGGAGGTGGACCACAAATTTATCAAATGGAACTAAGCAATAAGCGGTTACAACGTATTACATTTGATGGTAGTTATAATGCACGCGCATCTTTTTCTCCAGATGGAAAAATGATAGTGGTACTCAATCGCGAACAAGGAATGTATAATATAGCGGTGCAAGATTTAGACGACGATACTTTATTGAGCGTTACGCATTCAGGTTTTGATGCTTCACCCAGTTTTGCACCCAATGGACAAATGGTTTTATTTGAATCAAAACCCGGTGAACATGGCTTGTTAGGTATGGCTTCAGTCGATGGAAGAATTAATTGTCGTTTGCCAACACCTGAAGGTGATGTACAAGATCCAGTTTGGTCACCTTTTTTATCGAGTTAACTATTTTTGAGGTAGTTTATGTTAATAAAAAGATTGTTAAGAGTGAGTGTTATGGCTGCTATGTTTTTCAGTTTAGGCGCTTGTTCCACTGCGGATAATAATGAATTAGGGGAAGCGAGTGCTATTCCGACACATGTCGATAACGCATTGACACACGGAGCCGGTGATATCGGTAGTTTTTACGGCGATGAAAGCACGCATCCACTGCAAGTGGGTGATCAAACCTATTACTTTGGTTTTGATAAAAGTCTCGTCCGTGAAGAAGATAAACCTTCTCTGCAAGTCCAAGCACATTACCTAATTAGCCATCCACAAGCTAAAATATTGATAGCGGGTAATACTGACGAAAGAGGCAGCCGTGAATATAATATCGGTTTGGGTCAACGCCGTGCCTTAAGTGTACAACAATTTTTAATTGCGAATGGCGTCAGTGGAAAGCAGATCCTAACCGTCAGTTATGGCGCAGAAAAGCCAGTGGCGTTTGGTCATAGTGAAGCAGATTATGCGAAAAATCGTCGTGTTGACTTACAGTATCAAACTCCGGTTATCACCGATAAGATGTAATACTAGGAATTAACTATGCGATCGAATTTACCTTTGAATAGAGCGTTTACCTTTGCTAAGAGAGACATCTTATTCGACCAAAGGATAAATTCGAGGCTAGTTAAGTTGGTTAAGATTAGCTTATGTTGTGCGAGCTTATTAGTAAGTTCACTCGCTTATGCATTAGCACCGGTTGTTGATGCCTATGACGATGATGAGGATGCTCCGGCAACGACAACTTCTTCAAACCCAGCAAGTCCAGCGCATGAGTCAAGCAATTCAACTTCTAGCCCCGTGACTAGCCCAGCACCATCGAGTGTCCCATCCATTCCGAGTAATTCAGCCTCTTTTTCTTTAGAACAGCGGGTTACGATTTTAGAACGTCAAATCGCTAATCTCAATCCTCTGTTGGTACAAGTCGACGATTTACAACAACAATTACAAAATTTACAAGGTAAACTTGAATCACAACAACATGCTGTCAAAGTATTAGAGGAGCAAGTACGTAATCAATATTTAGCAATCGATAAGCGTTTTGGCCAGCGGACTAACAATAACACCGCTAATTCTGCCAAACCGGCCAATGTTCCTATGAACGCTAATAGTGCGATGAGTCCGCGTCCATTGGTAGATCTCAGTAGTAGCACGAAAAAAGAGGATTCAAATAATCGCAAGTCGATGCTACCAAACTCGGCACCAACGGCGGCGGCAGAGCGTGCTTATCAAGCGGCTTTTCAATTACTGAAAACTAAACAATATAATGAAGCGATAGCCGCTTTTGAAGCCTTCAATAAAAAATTTCCGAATGATCTGAATGTTGCGAATGCAGATTATTTTTTAGGACAGTTGTATTTATTACAGGGGCAAGCTGATCTAGCAATTAACTTTTTTAAACGTTTTATTACCCGTTATAGCCAAGATGCACGAGTACCCGATGCCATGTTGCAATGTGGTTTAGCGTATTTTGCCAAAGGTGATAAAAAAATGGCGATGGAATTGTTTGAAAAAATAATCCAACAATATCCTGATTCTAAAGCGGCACAAGCGGCTCAAGCCCGTTTACAACAATTTAAAGCCATGATTTCTGCAGCGGCAAATCCCGCTAAAAATAAGGTTTAAACTTCAGCAATGAGCGTGTATATAATAACCGTATGGATTTCGAATGGAGCGGTAACACCGAATGAAATTCAAGTGCAAAGAGTTTATTTAAGCAATAATAATTAATCACAGAAAATTATCGTATGAGAATAGCATTGAGCATTTCTTATCAAGGTAGTGCTTACCATGGTTGGCAATCGCAAGCAGGATTGGCCTGCATACAAACTTGCTTAGAGCGGGCGATTAGCCAAGTTGCGGATCATCCGATAATCTTAACTTGTGCAGGTCGCACCGATAAGGGTGTACATGCCTTAGATCAAGTGGTGCATTTTGATACCGGCGTACAGCGGTCCCAACGGGCTTGGTTGTTAGGGTCTAATAGCTATTTACCGGCGGATATTCGCGTCAACTGGGTGCAAGCAGTGGAGAGTACTTTTCATGCTCGATTTTCCGCTGTAGCACGTCGTTATCGCTATATTATTTATAATCGACGTTTAAGTAATGCCTTATGGAACGCTTATACCAGCCATTTTTATTATCCTTTAAATGAAAGCGATATGCAGTCTGCTGCGCAGTATCTCCTGGGTGAGCATGATTTTAGTTCATTTCGTGCGGCAAGTTGCCAAGCGAACAATGCACGACGCGAGGTACAACATATTCAAGTCAAGCGCGAAGGATGCTATGTGACTATTGATATTCAGGCGAATGCTTTTTTACATCATATGGTGCGCAATATCAGCGCGGTCTTAATGACGATAGGTGCGGGTAAAAAACCCATCGCATGGGCTAAAGAAGTTTTATTGGCGCAAGATCGTAAAGTAGCTGATGTGACCGCTTCACCGAATGGTCTATATTTATACCAAGTAGTTTATCCAGAAAACTTTATGTTACCTCAATCAGAAAATGATTTTTTATTTTTTATTTAATAAATAGGTTGAGATATTAACGAGATCCTTCACAGATTAGAAAAAGATGCATGTTAATTTTAATTGAGAATATGTTAATATTATTTAATAAGAAGGTTTAAAAAATTGTAGGATGCTTTCAACATGCCAAACAAAAATATTCCTAAAGTTTTGCATTTCATCTGGATTGGGAAGGGTGCGACAGACTATCTGTATACATTAAAAAAATGGCGGGAATTACATCCACATCCTGAGTACATTATAAACTTTTGGATAGCGCCAAAAGATCTCACTCAAGCAGAAAAAAGAAGCTTAATAAAAATTAATTTAGAAAAAAAATTTAATCTAAAATTTAGGAATATTGAAAAAGAAACCGATTTAAAAAATTATCCACTTATTATGAGTGAGATAGATAAGGGCAATCCATGGAGCGCCAGTGATATATTACGTTTAGCCATTTTGGTTAAAGAACCTGGTTTTTACTTCGATCTGGATATCACGCCAAAAAAGACTCTACCAGATCGTGTAAGCTGTAAAAAAGGGGTTTTATTTAATATCTTTATAGAAAATAGAAGAATCCTATTTCACTTTGATATTATAGCGGCAGCGACTGAAAATCAGCCTGTTTTGGAATATATCAGTCGTTTATTGCTAAAAACTTTGAATTTTATAAAAGAAGAGGAAACTCAAATAAAAATAGATCTGGCTTATCATTTCCAAGAAAAATCAGCGGTTGATTATCTATTTGCGAGTAATTGTACAGGCCAGAGCGCTGCGATGGCACTCTTTCATTATTATAGTTTACCTAAAAATATTACTGTTGTAGACGATCTGACATTTCCCTATATACATTTATTCGAAGAGCTCCCTATACAGAAATTGGTGAAATATTTTCGATGGAGTGAAAAATATAAAGGCCTTAAAGAGAAAGTAGCTAATTTTAATAAAAAGTATTTTGAAATCTATGATCAAGTATCTCAAGGGAAAGAAATTGAACCGACTAGCCTAATTACTCGATTAAATAAATTTTGTGCTGCTTCAGGTTTATTTTTTTCATCTGTTTTGAGCAACAATGATGTTTATGCATCAGCTAAACTTGAAAATGATAACCAAAAACAGCAAGCAGCCGCATTAAAGCAAGGTATGAATGATGGTTTTTCTATCCAATTTGGGGGAAATAATTTTTTTATCCTGCCTAAATTAAACTCAGAAGAAGTAAGCATTAAGTTGAAAAATTTTTTAACTCAGTCTAACTAGCTCGGTGAGTTTGACAGATTTTAAACAAAAGTTTTTTTATATTCTTTATGAATAAGCCGCGATCTATTTATTTTTTATGTCAAGCATAGAATAAAATACTTGGTTTTACCGAAGCTCTATTGCATAATCCCTTTCAATTTTACTTCCATCATGAAAGTGAGGTTATCTGTGTAATGAATGGGAATGTCCTTGAACTCAAAGGAGTCACTAAACGTTTCGATGGCGAAGACGTATTAGAAGATATTAACTTCGAGGTAAGGCATGGTGAATTTTTGACCTTACTTGGACCTAGTGGTTGTGGCAAGACGACGTTATTGCGTTTAATTTCAGGTTTTGAGCAACCCGATAGTGGCGTCATTTGCATTAACGGTGTTGATGTCAAAGGCTTGTCACCACAAGCACGCCATGTGAATACCGTTTTTCAAAGCTATGCTTTATTCCCGCATCTGAATGTCTTTGACAATATTGCTTTTGGTTTACGTTGTAAAGGGGGCTTGTCGAAAGCAGAGATTACACAGCAGGTTAATGATGCATTAAATATGGTGAAGTTGGTGCATTTAAGTGAGCGTAAACCTTATCAATTAAGCGGTGGCCAGCAACAACGGGTGGCGATTGCCAGAGCCGTGGTGAATAAACCCAGCATCCTGTTATTGGATGAACCATTAAGTTCTTTAGATTATCGCTTACGTAAAACCATGCAGCTTGAATTAAAGCAGTTGCAAACCAAATTGGGTATTACGTTTATTTTTGTGACACATGATCAGGAAGAAGCTTTATCGATGTCAGATCGGGTTGTGGTGATGCATGAAGGACGTATTGAGCAAATCGGTACTCCGCGCGAAGTGTACGAAGAACCGCATAGCTTACGGGTTGCGCGTTTCATAGGCGAAGTAAATATTTTCGAAACACAAATTATTTCTTCTGATGAACATGTGTTTCACGCGATGATTGAGGGTAAAGAGTTTACATTAAAAAATCGGCGGCATTTTTCTAAGAATCAAAAGGTCTATACCTTAGTCAGGCCCGAAGATCTTGAAGTTTGGTCTCCAGTCGAGGTGACAGATACTTCGCAGATGTTTCCTGGAGTGGTTGAGCAAGTTATTTACAAAGGTTCTACTGTCGATCTGATGGTGCGTTTGGAAAGTCAAAATTTGTTGGCTGCTACGCAATTTTTCAATGAGGATGATGAAAAATTAGATTTCCATAGCGGGGAGTCTGTTTGGGTACATTGGATTCCAGGATGGGAGGTTATTTTGCCCGATGAAAGTTGATCGCCTCTTTAAAGGAAGCACCATCAGTATCGTTTGGCTGTGGCTATCTGTATTTGCTTTATTACCGACGCTATTGGTACTGATAATAAGTTTGCTGCAAAATGATCCGGCCAATCTTATCCGTTGGAAATTTTCACTAGAAAATTACCGAGCCTTATTAAATCCTATTTATTTTAAAGTATTTTGGCATTCTTTTTGTGTGGCCGGACTGTGTAGTTTAATTTGTTTAGTACTGAGTTATCCTTTTGCTTATTTATTGGCGCGACTCGATTCTAAATATAAGAGTTTATTATTATTTTTAGTGATTATCCCTTTCTGGACCAGTTCATTGATCCGTACTTATGCGATCATCTCTATACTGAAAGCGAAAGGCTTGTTAAATACACTATTATTATCACTCGGTATTATTCACCACCCGTTAACCATTTTGTATACCAGTACCGCAGTCATTATTGGTTTAGTCTATAGTTTACTTCCTTTCATGATTTTACCTTTATACGCCAATATTGAGAAATTAGAGACGCAATTTATTGATGCAGCGCGCGATTTAGGTGCGAATAGCTTAACTATTTTAATACGCGTTATTTTACCGTTAACACTGCCGGGTATTATGGGCGGAATCATTTTGGTCTTCTTGCCAGCGATGAGTATGTTTTATATTCCGGATATTTTGGGTGGTGCCAAATCCCTGTTGGTTGGGAATCTCATTCAAAATGAATTTTTAGCGGCACATAACTGGCCTTTGGGTTCAGCGGTGAGTATGGTACTGACTCTAGCAATGGGAATATTGTTGTTACTGTATCGACGTGTCAATAAAATAGGACAATATCACGATGAACCGATTGGCGAGATTTAGCTATTTGGCAGTGATCTACTGCTTTTTTTACTTTCCAATTATTTTATTAATTATTTATTCGTTTAATAATTCAACGTACTCATTGCTTTGGCATGGCTTTACTTTAGATTGGTATAAACAATTAGGTGATGATAGCAATTTGGCCATTGTCGCCTTGCATTCACTCGAAGTGGGTGTATTAGCGGCCAGTTTTGCGACGTTAATAGGGACTATTGCAGCGACTTGTCTGTATCGTTATCGGTTTTTTGGTAAACATTTACTCCATGGTTTATTGTTTGTATTGATAGTCTCGCCTGATATTGTCATGGGAATTTCATTACTTATCTTATTTTTTTTACTGAATATGCGTTTAGGTTTTTGGTCATTATTATTATCACATATTACTTTTTGTATTCCTTTTGTGGCGGTCACGGTTTATAGTCGATTGACTGGTTTGGATAAAAATATTTTTGAAGCAGCGCGTGATTTAGGCGCAAATGACTTTATGAGTTTTCGTCGCATTATTATTCCTATGTTATGGCCCGCTATTTTAGCGGGCTGGCTATTAAGTTTTACTTTGTCACTCGATGATGTAATCATTAGCTTTTTTGTTACCGGCCCTGATTTTCAAATTTTGCCGTTGTATATTTACTCATTGGTTCGCATCGGATTAAAGCCGGAATTGAATGCGCTCTGTTCGGTGATGTTTGCTATTACGCTATTTATCGTCGTTGCCTTCCAATGGGTATTACCTAAAAAGGTTAAAAAATAATCATGCGTTTAGTTTGTTTTTTTATCCTATTATGGGTTATTTTCACTCGATCAGCGTATGCAGAACAAAATATTGTTAATATTTACAATTGGTCGAGCTATATTTCCAATGATGCATTAAAAGAGTTCACACAAGAAACTGGGATTAAAGTTAATTATGCGACTTATGATAGTAATGAGACCTTATATGCGAAACTGAAAGCCAATCCGCATACGGGCTATGATGTGATTGTACCATCCACTTATTTTATCGATCGTATGCGCCAACAAGGCATGTTGCAAGCACTGGATAAATCTCGTTTACCGAATTTCAAAAATCTTAATCCTGCGTTACTTAACAAATCTTATGATCCAGGTAATCATTATAGTATTCCGTATTTTTGGTCCACAACCGGTATTGTTGTTAATAGTAAGAGCCATCCCGCTCAGCAATTACAAGCTTGGATAGATTTTTGGAACCCACGCTATCGTAACCAATTACTCTTATTAGATGACGTCCATGAAGTCTTCTCCATGGCATTGATGGTATTAGGTTATTCACCGAATGACACCAATCCTGAACATATCCGCTTGGCCTACCTTAAATTAAAGGAGTTAATGCCAAATGTACGTTTGTTTAATAATGATGGGGTAAAATCACTTTTCATTGATGAAGATTTAAGTGTCGGTATGGCTTGGAATGGTGATATCTA
This sequence comes from Candidatus Rickettsiella isopodorum, assembly GCF_001881495.1. NCBI lineage: Bacteria > Pseudomonadati > Pseudomonadota > Gammaproteobacteria > Legionellales > Coxiellaceae > Rickettsiella > Candidatus Rickettsiella isopodorum. The sequence continues at coordinate 47,989 of NZ_LUKY01000032.1, forward strand.
TCAAGCCGCACAAGAAAATCCCGCATTACGGTTTATTTATCCTAAAGAAGGTTTTGTGATCTCTATCGATAGCATGGCCATACCGATAGGGGCATCACATGTGAATAATGCCTACACTTTTATCAATTTTATACTCAGACCGGATATTGCCAAAAAAATAAGTTTAGCGACGGGCTTTGCGACACCTAATCTTACTGCCTATAAACTGATGCCAAAAGCCATTTTGAATAATTCCATGATCTATCCCGATAAAAAAACGTTACAACGCAGTGTCGTTCAAGTTGATGTAGGAGCTGCTGAAAGTATTTACCAACATTATTGGGAATTATTGAAAATTGGTGGTTAATTTAGGCACGATGTGAAGGAGCGCTATCGCTTGCGCTGAAGGTACGAATGATCACGTTGAAGTAGAATGGGTATATACTAATCAGAGTTGAGCAAAAAAAGTTTTAATTGAGTGGGTGAGAGGTTAAACAGGAAAATTATGAGTTGGTTAAAAAAAGTCATTAAAGGAATTCGGACCGTGGTTAGAAATACCACGGGAGTTCCTGAAAATAGTTGGACTAAATGTGAGTCCTGTGGAGCAGTACTCTATCGCGCGGAATTTGAACGTAATCTAATGGTTTGTCCAACTTGTAACCACCATCATCGGATTAAAGCGCGTAAACGTTTAGCACAGCTTTTGGATCCTGAAACCGGTCAAGAAATAGGCAGTCAAATAGAAGCGGTGGATAGGCTTAAATTTAAAGATCAATTTAAATATAAAGATCGGCTACATTCAGCCATAAAAAAAACCGGTGAAAAAGAAGCGTTGATAGTTATGCAAGGAAAATTAGAGGGTAGGGCAGTAGTGTGCGCAGCGTTTGAGTTCAATTTTATGGGTGGGTCGATGGGCGCTGCGGTAGGAGAGCGTTTTGTACAAGGTGTGTTAAAGGCCATTGAGGAAGATATTCCTTTTATTTGTGTTTCAGCAAGTGGCGGAGCCCGGATGCAAGAAGGTTTATTCTCATTAATGCAAATGGCAAAAACAAGTGCTGTCTTGGGTGAACTTAAACAAAAAGGACTCCCTTTTATTTCTGTATTAACCGATCCGACTATGGGTGGTGTATCAGCAAGTTTTGCTAATCTTGGCGATATTATTATTGCAGAGCCTAAAGCTTTAATTGGTTTTGCCGGTCCACGTGTCATTGAACAAACTGTACGCCAAGTTTTACCCGAAGGATTTCAACGCAGTGAATTTTTATTAGCACATGGTGCTATCGATATGATCGTCGATAGGAGGGAATTAAAGGGAAAAATGGTTTCGCTTTTAAATAAACTGATGGCAGCGAATCAAGGACGTTATTCACTAACAGCCATTGTCAATGACGATATCTAATGAATTAAACTTAAATTCACGATCATTATCCGATTGGTTAGCTTATATTGAGACCTTGTACCCTAACCGCATTGAATTAGGTCTTAAGCGTATTACACAAGTCGCACAGCGATTGCAAGTAGTCAACTTTAATTGTCCAGTGGTGATGGTTGCTGGAACAAATGGAAAAGGCTCTACTGTTGCCTTGACGGCCGCTATTTTAAGTGCCGCGGGTTATCGGGTGGGCACGTATACTTCACCCCATCTTATTCGTTATCAAGAACGTATTCAAATATCAGGCCACTGCATTAGTGAGCAAGATTTGTGTCGTGCCTTTATGCAGATTGAAAAAAATCGCGCAGATATTTCATTGACTTATTTTGAATTTGGGACTTTAGCTGCTTTATGGTATTTCAAACAAGCGGCATTAGATACGATTATTTTAGAAATAGGTTTAGGGGGTCGTTTGGATGCTGTCAATTGTGTGGATGCTGATTTATCCATTATCAGTATGATAGATATCGATCATACTGATTGGTTGGGAGATACGCGTGAAAAAATTGGCTTAGAAAAAGCCGCTATTATGCGTCCCAATCGATCGTGCGTTTGTGGAGATTTTTCACCGCCGGAATCGATACTTCATACTGCAAAAACTTTAGCTTGTCCCTTGTATCGGCAAGGGATAGAGTTTGATTATAAAATGCAGGGGCAATCCTGGTCATGGAATAGTGAACAACTTTCACTGCAAGATTTACCTTTACCCAATATTGATTTACAGAATGCAGCGACCGTGTTACAGGCTGTCGAATTACTTGGTGATCATTTCATCATTACTCCGCTTGCCATACAAGAAGGCTTAAAGCAGGTTTTTGTACCCGGTCGATTTCACCTCATCGAAAAAAATGCACGGCAGATTATTATCGATGTCGCACATAATCCCGCTGGCGGAGAATGTTTATCAAAACGCTTAGCGAATACTCCCTGTTTAGGGAGTACTTATGCGTTAGCAGGTATGTTGACTGATAAAGATATTCTTAATACTTTACGTCCTTTGAAACATCATGTTGATCATTGGTATCTCTGTGATTTAGCGGAACAACGAAGTGCTAAAGCAGCACAATTAAAACAATCGCTCCTGGACCTTGAAGTGAGTCAAACCATTTTAGAGTTTTCTTCGCCGGAACTCGCTTTTCAACGCGCTTTCAGTCAGTTGAAAAAAAATGACCGGCTGTTGGTTTTTGGTTCTTTTCACACCGCTGCGGCTATATATCGATATTTAGAGGGTTAAATGATTAAACTTCTTTCTGAGAGGTAAAATGATAAACCCAAAGAATCCAAAGAATCCAAAGAAAAGCGTATTAAATAATTACTTTAAAATCAGTGAACGTGCGAGCAGTTTCCGACAAGAAGTGCTAGCTGGCCTTACCACCTTTTTAGCGATGTTATATTCGGTTATTGTGATCCCTAATATGCTGAAACTAGCGGGATTTCCATCTATACCAACCTTTGTTACCACGTGCTTAGTCGCCAGTTTTGGCTCTCTATTAATGGGATTATGGGCTAATTTACCCATGGCGATAGGCTGTGCCGTTTCACTCACCGCTTTTACCACATTTGGTATTGTATTAACCCAGCATATCAGTATTTCAGTTGCTCTAGGGGCAGTATTTTGGGTCGGTGTATTATTTACGATTATATCGGTTACTGGAATTCGTTCTTGGGTTTTGCGTAATTTACCATTGGGTGTAGCTTGTGGTATCGGTATTGGTATCGGTTTATTTCTATTATTGATTGCTGCATCCAGCGTAGGCTTAGTGATTAAAAATCCTATGCAAGGCTTACCGATGCGCTTAGGTGTTTTTAATTCTTTTCCAGTACTAATGACATTATTAGGTTTAGCGATGATCTTTGGTTTGGAAAGAAGAGGTGTTCCTGGTGGTGTGTTATGGGTCATTGTGTTTATTTCACTCCTCGGTTTACTGTTTGATCCAAAGGTTAAATATCAGGGATTATTCGCCTTCCCACATCTATTCAATCCACAGACTCACTCGCTATTTTTGCATTTGGATATTATCGGAGCGTTGCAGCCGATGGTCTTACCGAGTGTCTTGGCGTTGGTGTTAACGGCAATATTCGATGCCACTGGAACGATTCATGCCGTGGCCACTCAAGCCAATTTATTGAAAAAAAATCAACCGATGAAGAATGAATCGAAAGCCTTAATTGCTGATTCTGTCAGCAGTATTTTTGCGGGTTTAATCGGTGCATCACCTGCTGCAGTGTATATTGAATCAGCCGCGGGTGCTGCAGTAGGAGGAAAAACCGGTTTAACCGCAACGGTAGTAGGATTATTATTTCTGCTAATATTATTTATTTCACCACTTTCTTATTTAGTTCCTGCGTATGCGACTGCACCTGCGTTGATGTATGTTGGCTTGTTGATGTTAAGTAATGTGGCCAAATTAAATTTTGCTGACTTTATCGATGCGTTATCAGGGTTATTATGTGCGGTCTTTATTGTATTAACCTGCAATATTGTTACGGGTATTATGTTAGGATTTAGTTCTTTAGTGATAGGACGGATCTGTGCTGGAGAATGGCGACAATTAACTCCAGGAACTGTGGCGATAGCACTCATTCTTGTTTTATTTTATGCCAGTGGGTGGGCTATTTAATTTATTATATTTATATATAATAATCTTTTAAGATTAAAATGTTCTTTAGTATTTCATCTTAAGTCTTGGAGCATAAACCTGTAAAATCTACTATTGTAAAAAAGCACGCATTATTAATGCGTGCTTAGCTTAAATAGTTGGTTTAGTTTTTTCTTCTGATTCTTAAATAATCAAAAAAAGTATCTGGGTCAATCGCTTTGTCCGTCCACACAGAAGGTAAATGTAGATCAATAACTAAACTTTTATCTACTTTGACTGGCAATAATTGGTTTAGTTCGCATTGCTTGGCGATAGGTTCTAAGCTTAATGCCGTTCTGTAAGCAGCTTTTAAACGTGTTTTCATTATTATTGCTTTATTGGAATTTAAACCCGCGTCAGTACTTTCTTTGATTTTTGCATAATTGTTTCCTATTGTCTGCCATGTTCGAGCTAAATATCCAATTTGTGGAGTTATTTTTCCGTTATAATTTGCCATTGAAGTCAAATTATTTTTAATAGCTGTGACTAAAGCACATTGCGTGTTCAAATGAGCCAGTTCAGAGTTTGTTGAACGATATTTGGCCTGATATTCATCACGTTGTTTGATAAGTTCGGGTAATGATCCTACCGCAGCCGTACTTATCGCTACTGCACCACCAATGATCGTTGCAGTGGTGCCTGCTGAAATAACACTTAATATAGCTGCCAATATTGAAGTTAAAACACTTAACACGATAGCCGCCGAAGCAATACCAATACCCACATTACAGCGTTGTATAATGCTCAGATATTCATCTAATAATCTACGCAATTGAGCCCGTTTACCATCCGTATCATTGAATATCGCTTCGATGATTTCATAGGAAGTTAAAAAATTACTCAAATCCTTATTTAAAAGAGTGTTATAGTCAGCTAATACGTTGGATACTTTAATCGAACTTTCATTATTTTTTTCTGCATCTATCGAAAATTCTTGAATAAGCGCGTTTAAATTATCTTTTCCATTGTCCGAAGTTAATGCTTCATCAACAATCGTTTCAATTTCATTCTCATTTAAGATACCCACAAAATTAAGAAAAGACTTTAAATCGGTGTAAGAAATAGCAATTTCCGGATTAATTTCGGTTCGCCATCGTCTAGCATTTTCGCGTGCGGTCTTTTGATCCGCTGAAATATCTGGAACGCCTTCACCCGCTAAACTGATATTTTGTTGTGCTTCTAAAGAATTCGTATAGTTTTGCATGTCACTATTCAAACCTAGAACATTAGAGATTTGTTCTTTGGTTTCTTCTTCATTAATAATAGGATCATTTTCGGCTAATAAATATAAATTCTCCTTGGAAAGATGATCAATTTGTTTATACATATCTTTTTTTTCTGCTGAACTTAATTTTTTATTCATAATATTTCCTTGTTTAAAAATTACGTTTTTATTAGAAACGAACTCCTTAAGGTAGTCAATAATTTAGCTATATTATGTATTTTTCATAAAATTAATTTTTTTAATTTATTTTAAAAAATACATAATATGTATTTTTATGTTTTTTTTAATGCTTAAAATTAAAAAGTGGTGAATACTGTGTAAAGGCGCTGAGCTTCTATTGATAACAACAATTTATTTCAAGAATTTATAAAATTAATTTAATTAATTAGGTGCTTAGAAGCGAATTTAACACTGTTTTAAACAAGGAAGTAAAATGAATAACACGATTAATTGTTTATGTAATAAAAAAAATTTCAACTATGAATTAACCGATAAAATTATGGTTAGTACTCATGCTAAAACGAATGTAACCGATTTGTTGAATAGTTTGATTGAACGAGTAAAAAACATATCGATTGTTTTAGAAAATGATTTAAATACGCTATTAAATCTGTCAGAAACGCTACCGGAGTCAAAAGACTCTTTTTTACAGACTTTAAATAATACAAAATTCGTGATGCAGCATTTCCTCAGTATGAGTTCTGATGACCAAAAGCTCATTGAAAACGAACGTAAACGCTTAGAGGAATTATTAGCGCATGTTAATAGCACGAATCTCGCAGAAATGAAACAGTCTATCCACAACGCGATGAATTCGGATCAATGGCAAAACTACAGACAGTATTTATTTTGTAATCCCCCATATGGTATTTGGGCTTATGTTTTAAAAATAGTTGTGACTGAAAATAGTTATAAATTTTGTGATTATTTATTAACTGCTAATCAAACCATAGAAAATAATATTTTAAAAATTTATGATCTACTTAATGATTTAAGTAATAATAAATTTATAATCAAATTAAGAATTGAACAAATTAAGAAAAATTGGTTGGTTATAATAGAAAATGTTGATTTAGCTAAGCAACAACCCAATTTTTTTGAAGATTGTTATGGTTTGAAATTAGAAAATAATAAATTAAAATCTTTGTTAAATATTAAAAAAAATACTTTATTTTCATTGATTAATGATGAATTATTTTAAATCTAACTCTAGCTCACTCGTTGACTCGAGTGAAACAGGCCTAATCATCGATGATGATTAGGCCGATACGAAGTTAATTCAACTGCTATAAACAGGTTAAGAGGGTAGGTTTAAAATCTTAAGGTTGAGTTCATATGGAGCTTTGTTGAATTCTTTTTATCTGTGTATTAAGCGCTATTGACTTTAACCTTAAGGTTAAGTTTAATATTTTTTACCTTTTCTTACCCATAAAGCACTGCATGAACCGTATTATTCAACTGATTTATAGTTTTACTCTCATCCTAGCACTACTATTTGTGAATCAAGCGGAGGCTAAAACCCAGCGTATTAATTTGACCGTAGCGTATAAACAGGTCAATTTTACCGGAACGCCTGCTCAGGCTATTGCAGTGAATAATCAAATTCCTGGCCCTATTTTACACTTAAAAGAAGGGCAGCCAGTGATCATTACTGTTTATAACCAACTCAATAGAGGCACTAGTGTTCATTGGCATGGTTTGATTGTTCCTTGGCAAATGGATGGTGTAAGTGGTGTGAGTCAAAAACCGATACCGCCCGGAGGTGTTTTTCATTATCGTTTTACACCGCATCAATCGGGTACCTATTGGTATCATGCACACGACGGTTTCCAAGAACAACAAGGTTTGTATGGTGGCATTATTATCGATCCTAACACTCCTTTAGCTTATCACTATAACAAAGACTTTGTCGTGGTTTTGTCGGATTGGAGTAACACATCTCCAGGACAAATTTATAACAATTTTAAAAAAGTGGATGGCTATTATGATTCTCGATTTCCCTTACAACCTTCTTTATTAAAATTTCTTCATGATTATAGAAATGCGACACCTTTAAACCGTCAACGATTACTGCACAGCTATAAAATGATGCAAACGAGTCGGATGAATATTTATGATTTTAGCGATGTGGCCTATGATGCTTATTTATTGAATGGACAAGTAGGGCAACGACCTTGGACACGATGTGTCAAGGTAGGTGATAAAGTTCGGTTACGTTTTATTGGTGCAGGGGCAAGTACTAATTTTAATGTCAAACTCGATCACGGCAAGATGGAAATTGTTCAAGTCGATGGTAATAATATTAAACCTTATTATGTCAACCGTTTTAAGATTGAGCCCGGTGAAACCTATGATGTTTTAGTCTCCATTAAACATCCGGGCGCCACGATTATTTATGCTGAGTCGCTAGATACCTTAGGGCGAGCGATAGGTGTACTGACTACGACACCAGGTACATCGGTCAATATTCAAAATATTAAACCTTTTCCTGAACCTCCTCCTATCATGATGATGAAGCGTAACGGTATGCAATCATCCATGCCAATGCCTGCAATGAATTTAGCTAAAAATAGCTCAGATATGGGCATGGACAATAGACAGACTATGTCTCGCATGAAAAGTTTAACTGTGGGTACTAAATATCAAAAAATGATTGCAGCGGTTAAGACCAATAATCCGAACAAACCGATAGAAAAAACCATACACATGGATTTATCGGGTTATATGAACCGTTATATTTGGTTTATTAACGGTGTGACAATGAATAATGCAAAACCGATTTTACTAAAACCCGGAAAACGCTATCGAATTATATTTACCAATCATTCGATGATGGATCACCCTATGCACATTCATGGTCATTGGTTTATTTTACGTAATGGGCATGGCGCTTACGATCCTTTATTACACACTATCGTTGTTCCACCTATGTCGACTGTAGTGGCGGATCTTGATGCGGATGCGAGCGGGCAGTGGTTTTTCCATTGCCATCAGCTTTATCACATGGCAGCCGGTATGGCGCGTGTCTTTCAATATACCACGTTAATCGACGTGACACCCGCCCATCGGTATCCGCAAAATACAATCAAACTTTTACCTTATACTAACCGGGCGATAGTTCGTGTTCAGCAGTTACCTGTCGATCAGAGCCTAGTGGATTATCCTTCGGATCATGCGCCGCAATTTTTTACTGCGAACTCACTGGATGTTAATCAAAATCTCATTAATAACGATCAAGAAATTACCTATGAAGGTATGTTTGGTGGTGATAAGAACAAACTGCAACTCTATTTGGAAAAAGCAGAAATTAGGCAGGGCATTATCGAAAATGCTAATCTGGATATGTTTTATTGGCATGCTATCAGCCAATTCTGGGCGGTTAAAGGGGGTGTGAATTATGTGTACCGCCCGACGATGACACCTTATTTTCAACCCGGTATCGGTATCGAAGGCTTAACCCCATATTTTATCCAAACCGATATCCGTGCTTATTATCATAATGGAAGTAGCAAACTGGATATAGATTTAACGCGTGATACGCAAATTGCGCATAATTTTTTTATCCGAACGGAAGTAGAAGGCTTATTTGCGAATAAAACCGTTGCGCATGATTTAGTGGGTAGTGGACTCAATGAGTTGCAATTAACATTAAGGCCGTATTACCAAATCAATCCCATGCTTGCTGTGTATGCACAATATCAACATACCGGGAATTACGGTAACACTAAGTCGTTGTTTCAAGAAAATAATTTTTCTACGAATGATAATACCTATAGTTTAGGGGTGTCGTTATTGTTTTAACGAGGTAATTATCCTGCATAATTTTTAAAACAGAGAATGTAAAATGCACTATTATACGATCGGAAAATTGGCTAAATTAGTCCAGCAAACACCCGTCACTATTCGCTATTATGAAAAAATTGGTTTAATTCCTGCGTCAAAACGTAGTGAAGGAGGTTTTCGTCTCTATCCGGAAACGATTATTCGACGGTTTTATTTTATTCAGAATGCTAAGCTCATTGGTTTTGATTTAAGCGAAATTAAAAGCTTACTTAATTTAGAAACGAATCAATCACCCAGTCAGCAGATAAAATTATGCATGCAAAAAAAAATTTCTCACATCGAAACTAAAATAAAGAGTTTGCAGTGTATAAAACAGGTTCTGGTGCGTTGGGAAGAAGCCTGTGATGGTAACATTGCAATCGCTGAATGTCCCATACTCGAAGCACTGTATCATTGTCCTGATGATATTCGCGAATATTTAAAAAACGATTAATGAATTTTGTTCGTGCTATAAATAATGCGGGTAACATTTTAAAAACTTCTTCTGAAAAAATAGTTGTTTCAATTCGAAAATTCCTGTGTAATAGGTAGGTTCATCAATAAAATGCTTGAGATAACTTGTGGATTTTTCAATTAAACGTACTAGTTTTATCGCTATTATTGTTATTGCCGCCTTGTTGGTTATTTTTGTGCCGTTATGGGTAAAAGATTATCGTGCAGATACCTTGCTCTCGTTTACCATTCCCACCTTGCCGACGCCACCGAGTGCGGCATTATTACCCACCACTGCCGGTAAAGCGAGTATAAAAAATTTACTGAGTTTTCCTTTAACGCCAGCCAAAGCGTGGGTAGTTGAATTACCCGATATTAAAGATCCTGCACAGGCTGAAAATTTGGTACTCAGCTTACGTCGTAAAGGTTTTAATGCCTATAGCCGGCAGTACAAAAGTTTATTGGGTGTATTGACGCGTGTTTTTGTGGGTCCTGAAGTCAAACCCGAACAAATGAAACAAGTGGCTGAACAACTCCATACCCAGATGCATCTCACCACTCAGGTTGTCCCTTTTGATCCTTTACTTAGCCAATAAATGCCAAAAAAAATTAAAAAATTAAGTTTTTCCGAACGTGCTTCTTTTTGCTTAAATGCAAGTGCGCAGCGTTTGTGTCAACTCATAGCGGATAAACAAACCAATCTTTGTTTATCCGCTGATGTGAGTTGTGCGTCTGAATTACTGAATTTGGCTGATAAAGTAGGAACGGAAATTTGCCTGTTAAAAACGCATGTCGATATCCTGAGTGATTTTACACCTGATTTTATTCAGCAACTTAAGTATTTAGCCCAAAAACATCAGTTTTTAATCTTTGAAGATCGTAAATTTGCGGATATAGGTTATACCGTTAAACAACAATATGCAGGAGGTATTTACCATATTGCGGACTGGGCGGATATCGTTAACGCGCATACCGTTCCGGGTCCAGGCGTTATTCAAGGTTTGCGAGAAATAGGCTTAGCTAAAAAACACGGTTTATTATTGCTGGCCGAAATGAGTTCGGTTGGTTCTTTAGCCAAAGGATCTTATACGGAAGCGAGTCTTGCTATGGCTAAAGAATATCCTGATTTTGTTATGGGCTTTATTGCTCAGCATCAATTAACAGAAAATCCGGGCCTGATACATATGACACCTGGCATCCAATCGGATTCGAGTGGCGTAGATAGGCTCGGTCAGCAGTACATTTCGCCCGAGCGTGCGATTACGCAAAACGGCACCGACATCATTATTGTGGGGCGCGGCATTTATCAAGCAGATAAGCCCACCGTAAAGGCTCAGCATTACCGAGAATTAGCTTGGAAGGCTTATTTATCATGCTGTTAACCACAGAAAAAAAATCTATCATTCCAGTGATTACGCTGGATGGTCCGAGTGGTTCAGGTAAGGGTACGATTAGTTACTTATTAGCCCAGGATCTCGCTTGGCATTTTCTCGATAGTGGAGCTATTTATCGCGCTGCGGCCTGGATCGCGCTATCGACGCAGACGCCTTTCGAAGAGGAGAAACTCCTTCCTTTAGTAGCCGATTTAGATCTAAATATCAGTGTCCAGACCTCCGATCAACCGCTTAGAATTTTTTGGCAGCAGCAAGAGATTACCGATAGCTTACGTACCGAAGAAATAGGTCAATTAGCCTCACAATTAGGGGCTTATCCTAAGGTTCGGCAGGCCTTATTAGCCTATCAACGCTCATTTCGCCGTGCTCCCGGTTTGGTAGCAGACGGCCGGGATATGGGTAGCGTTGTTTTCCCTGATGCTGAGCTTAAAATCTTCTTGGAAGCAAGCCTCGAAGAACGAGCTAAACGACGTTATTTACAGTTGAAGGCAAAGGGGAAGCATGTTAGCCTTAACGCTGTGCGAGCAGAGCTTGAGCAGCGTGATCGTCAAGATAGACAACGGCCCGTTGCGCCGCTTATAGCGCCTAAAGGGGCGATAACTATCGACACAACGTACTTAAGTATTCAAGAGGTGTTACAACTTATTAAAAGTAAGTTGCCACAGGCTCAAACAAAGAAGTAACAAAGGGGCATTAGACGAGAAATTTCCAAAAAATTTCTCATAATGACTAACTATTAACCGCGCATATTGTTGCGCCTTAACCATGGTTCTCTAAAAAAGAACAAGTGATATAACTATATGAGTGAGAGTTTTGCACAGTTACTGGAGGAAAATTTCTCCGAACGTATTTTTTATACTGGGATGATTATTACCGGAACCGTAGTCCGCATCGAAAAAGACCGTGTCGTTGTCAATGCGAATTTAAAATCAGAAGGCTTGATTCCCATTGAGCAATTTTATAATGAAGCCGGCGAATTAGAAGTCAAAGTCGGTGATGAAATTGACGTCAGCATTGAATCTTTAGAAGATGGTTTTGGTGAAACTCGTTTATCGCGTGAAAAAGCCAAGCGGGCAGAAATGTGGACTGCATTACAGCGTGCACACGATGCGGATACGGTAGTAACAGGGAAAGTAACAGGAAAAGTAAAAGGTGGTTTTACGGTAGAAGTTGGCAATCTGCGCGCTTTCTTACCTGGTTCATTAGTGGATGTACGTCCAGTACGTGATTCTAGCATTATCGAAGGTAAAGACCTGGAATTTAAGGTCATTAAGCTCGATCCTAAGCGTAACAATATTGTTTTATCACGACGTGCTGTACTTGAGTCCGAAGGTCAAGCCGGACGAGAGCAGTTATTAACTGAATTAGAAGAAGGGCAAGTTATTAAAGGTATCGTAAAAAACTTAGCCGATTACGGTGCATTTATCGATTTAGGTGGCATTGATGGTTTATTACACGTCACCGATATTTCGTGGAAACGCGTCAAGCAACCCAGTGAAGTGTTAACCATAGGCGATGAAATTGAAGTCGTGGTGTTAAAGATCGAAAGAGATAGAGGCCGTGTTTCATTAGGACTTAAACAATTAGTCGGCGATCCTTGGGAAGACTTAGTGAAACGTTATCCTGTCGGTACCCGTTTGAAAGGTAAAGTAACTAATGTGACTGATTATGGTTGCTTTGTTGAAATAGAAGAAGGTGTTGAAGGTTTAGTCCACGTTTCAGAAATGGATTGGACGAATAAAAACATTAACCCAAACAAAATCGTTCAAGCAGGTATGGAAATCGAGGTTATTGTATTAGATATTGATTCGGATCGACGCCGTATTTCTTTAGGTATTAAACAGTGTAAGTCTAATCCTTGGGAAGACTTCGCAAATAGGCATGCTAAAGGGGAACGTATTACCGGTAAAATAAAATCTATTACTGATTTTGGTCTCTTTATTGGTTTACCCGGTAATATCGATGGCTTAGTCCATTTATCAGATATTGCATGGAATATCTCCGGCGAAGAAGCCGTCCGTAAATACAAAAAAGGGGATGAATTAGAAACGATCATCTTATCGATCGATCCTGAGCGAGAACGTATTTCGCTGGGCATCAAACAATTGGATACCGAATCATCGCACCCTTTTGATAAATACAGTAAAGATCAGATGGTCAAAGGAAAAATAACTGAAATCAACGATGAAGGAATGAAAGTTGATTTAGGTAATAATATAGAAGCTCAGCTTAAAATAACTGAGTACGGTGAAGAAGGTGAAACTTTTGAAGTGGGACAAGAAATAGAAGCAAGAATTTTAAATCTTGATCGAAAAAATCGTCATATTTCACTTTCTTTCCTTCCTTTAGAAGAAAAAGCAGTCACTAAGTAACGGCTGTTTTCTTATTTCTTAAGGAAATCACCATGGGCTTAAAATTAAAATAAAGGATGATTTTGTTGCTAAGCTAAAGCGCTGGCTACACCAAGCGAGAGCTTTAGTTTTATGAAAAAACTAGGATGTGTTGTCTCCACACTCAATGACAACACATCCTAATTTAGCATAAGTTCCCATTGAGTAGGTAAGTCTATGCGATGTATAACATATTTGTTTCTGATAGTATTATTCATCTTCGGGCTGATTTTTGCTGGTCTCAATGCCGATCTAGTCAGTGTTAATTATTATTTGGGCACTAAGCGATTACCGCTTTCTTTATTAACCATACTCAGCTTTATTTTAGGCGGCTTATTAGGTTTGCTAACCGCATTTATTACCTATATTAAACTTAAGTATATCAATCGACGTTTACGACATCGTTTAAATCTCGTTGAAAAAGAATTAACCAATTTAAGAGCATTGCCATTTAAAGATCAACATTAATGATTTACAATAGCCGCTTAATGTTAAGTGGAGTATAATTTATCTTAACGCTTGATAAATCTCCGGTATTTACTTGATAACGAGCGTGATTATGCTGGAGTTATTGTTTCTATTGCTTCCTTTTGCCGCCGCTTCTGGTTGGTATATTGCTTATTTTCAACTTTCTAATTCAAGTACGCGTAAAAAACATACGTGTAATCGTGAGTATTTACGTGGTTTAAATTATTTACTGAATGAACAGTCTGATAAAGCGGTGGATACGTTTATTAAGATACTTGAGGTGGATACAGAAACCGTCGAAACGCATTTAGCCTTGGGTGTGTTGTTTCGTCGTCGCGGAGAAATTGATCGTGCCATTCGACTCCATCAAAATTTGATTGCCAGGCCCAACCTTGCATCCGCACAGAAATTACAAGCTTTGCTTGCCTTAGGAAGAGATTATTACTGTGCTGGCTTATTAGATAGGGCAGAGCGTTTATTTTTTGAAGTCATTCATCATGATGATAGCGAGTATGCGCGTATCGCAGTACGTTATCTATTAGAAATCTACCAACAACAAAAACGTTGGGAAATTGCTATCAAACAAGCGAAAAAAATTTCAAAATGGGATAACAAAATTTTTAAAAATATTGCTCATTATCATTGTGAATTGGCACAGAATTTATTAAATACACATGGAAGCCGAAAAGAAGCCATCAGACTCCTAGAGCTTGCCTTAAAATATGATGCTCAATGTGTTCGAGCGAATCTGATTAAAGGAAAGTTAGCCATTATTGATGAAAAATGGGAACAAGCCATTGCAATCTATCAAGCGATAAAAAAACAAGACCCCGATTATATTACTGAAACTTTAGAGCCACTTAACCAATGTTATCTACAACATCAATCAGGATCAATGGGGTTACTAAATTATTTACATGAAACACTGAGCGAGCATGCACAGACTCCGATTTCGTTAGCGATCGTTAAGTTGATCCAAGAAAAAGATAACGATAAAGCACTGCAATTTTTGACTCAGCAATTACAAGCTAAGCCTTCACTGCCTGGTTTATATCAATTAGTGGATTTACATTTAGCCCAAGAAAATTGTTCTATGACGGATAAAAGTAATTTAATCAGTTTAAAAGATCTGATTAAAAAATTGATGGAAAATAAACCGGTGTATCGCTGTTTAACCTGTGGTTTTAATAGCAAGATTCTCGATTGGTTGTGTCCTGCTTGCCGCAATTGGAGCACCATAAAGCCCTTATAAAAAAATTAATCTAAATTAACTGCATCTAATCGTTTAACATCTTGTAGCTTCTTTTCGCGCGAAATAAATAAAATGCGATCAGCAATTTTGTTGATGAAATGCCGATCATGACTCACAAAGAGTAATGTCCCTGGATAAATCCGTAAGGCAGTCACCAGCGCTTCTGTTGCTTCGATATCTAAATGATTAGTCGGCTCATCCAGAATCAAGACATTTGCTGATTCCAAGACCATTTTAGCCAATAATAAGCGCGCGGCTTCACCGCCGCTTAAGGCTAAAATATCTTTAAGTACATCTTCTTTATTAAATAATACTTGCGCCAAAGTTTTACGTATCGATTGTTCACTGATGCCTGCGGCATACTGTTCTAACCAGGCTAAAACCGTAGCATGCTGATTCAGTAAATCATGATGGTCCTGCGAAAAATAACTGATATGGGTTTCATACCCCCATTCTACACTACCTTGGTCAGATTGAATCGTGTTGAGTAATAGTTTAATCAGTGTTGATTTACCAATACCATTTTCACCCATAATAGCTACTTTTTCGCCACGCTTTATCTCAAAATTGAGTTGTTGGAAAAGTTTTTTCTCTTGAAAGTTTTTGGATAAATCTTTAACTCGCACAACCATTTTCCCCGAGGGGCGCATCGATTTAAATTGAAATAGAGGGGATAATCGCGACGATTGCTTAATATCCGGGATTTCCATTTTAGCGATCATTTTTACGCGTGACTGAGCCATTTTTGCTCGGTTGGCACTGGCACGAAACCTATCCACAAAACTTTGCATGCTCGCTATTTTAAGTTCCACGCTACGTTTTTCTTGGAGTTTTTGCTCGATAATTAATTGTTTTTCAGCAAGAAATTTTTCATAGTGGCCACTGTATTGACGGATTTCACCATAATCTATATCGAGTATCTGATCGGCCAAGCGATTGATGAATTCAACATCATGAGAAATAAAAAGTAATAAACCAGAAAATTCATTTTTTAAATATTTTTCCAACCAGATAATGGAGATAAAATCTAAGTGATTGGTCGGTTCATCTAATAATAAAATGTCAGGCTCTTGAAATAAGGCTTGAGCAAGCAAGACACGTAATTTAAAACCACCCGATAGCGTGCTTAACGGTTTTTCATGATAGGGTAGTTGTATTCCTAAGCCCATTAAAAGCTTCGCCGCTAAGGCGTAAGCACTGTATCCATTAAGCCTCGCAATTTCTTCTTCCAGTTTTCCGAGACGGTTAAGATTTTTTTCATTTTGTAAATCACTGTGTAGCAGATTTTCTTTCTCTTGCATGGCTTGCCACAAGGCAGGCTTTCCTTGTAAAACGATATCGATAATCAGTGTATTTTCATAACGAAATTGATCTTGTTTTAGCCATCCAACGGTAGCGGTTTTAGGAATGGATAAATTGCCCGCGACAGGCTTTTCTGCGCCGGTGAGTAATTTTAGAAAAGTAGATTTTCCAGCACCATTAGCACCCACTAAAGCATAACGACTGTGTGTGGATAGGATAAGATTAACATCATAAAATAACAGTTTTTCGCCATATGCCATGCTGAGTTGATTAATTGAGATCATATTTTTTACTCGAAAATTATTTTTTTGTCGATAGTATACCGGTCTAAGCTAAAAGGCTAATTTTCGATGACAATTTGAGTGATTGTTTTCCAGTAAAATAGAGAGAAGAGAGCAATTGATTATAATAACTGTGCCTAATCATTATAAAAATTTAAGATTTAAAGATTATTTAATCAAAAAACAGATTGGAAGAATTAAAAAGTTATGCTAAATTAATTTTATATAATCTATAATATGTATCTCTATAAAGTTATGCATATTAAATGAATAACTTTATTAACTAATTAAGCTTTTCACCTAAATACTATAAATAAATAGGGAAATTATTTCATACATTACTATCTAATTAATTTCACCCTTCAAAAAACATTTATTGCTTTAGCTTTTATACTGTTATTTTTTTTACGATAAATAAAAAACGTCTCAATAAAATATAAAAAATAATCTTAAAAGGAGATGCCTATGCCACTGTCAATTAACCATTCTAAATTTGAAACACCAACTAATAATAATCAGGATCCTTGCTTCATTGATATAGAAAAAGATGTTAAGGAAGAAAATCTTGTATTGAACCAGGAATTGACTGAGGTCAACGCATTAAACACAGTCGTCAAATATTATTTAGATGGAAAAGGGCATGCCAGTTTATCAAAACTCGTTCGAGATCAGCTGATATTATTAACTGTGGCTATCACTGGGGCTGGTTTATATGCAACAGCAGCCGATGATTATGCGCAATCTATCGGTGAAAAATTAGCGGGTCGCATCAATTATATGGTATGTACTTGTTTGCCTGCATTAGTCGTACTATATAATTCAACCGAACTTTTTTTAATCATGCGTCGATCAGAGGCTATTCCTGAACCGCTAAATCAGTATTTAACTAATTCTAGTACACGCTTAGAAAAATATTTAGAAGATATGGCTATTACTACGGGAGCCGCAATTTCTGCTTTACCTCTGGCGGCGGTTAGCTACATGTATCCTATTCCGGGTTTATCAAAAACACTACTTGTATTTCAAGGAATTGTTGTTTTAATTGATAATACGATACTTCATCTTTTTCCGTTTAAGCTAGCATTTTCAGAACCTTTATACCGTCTCCCCAGTCTACCATTTGAATTTATCATTCGACAAATAATGAATTGCCAACTGAATCAAGAAGTAAAGGATAAAAAAAAGTTACAGATGCAAATAAATCAATCGATACAGGCGATCAAACAACGTCTCATCAATCATTTAGAATGCGGAGAAAAACTTTTAAGCATTTACGGATTTAAATTCCTAGGTTGCAGTTACACCAACGAAGTAAAAAAACAGATTGATGATGAATATAGTCGGCAAAATTTACCCATCGAATTACTCATTGCTTTACTGAATCGTTTACATGACATGGCTTCCCATCAATCCATTTCACCACCCAGCAGCCTAAGGAAATTTTTTAGAACACTGAGTTATGTTCCCGGCGCACTGTGGGTTATGTCCAGCTGTGCAGGGTTTTTAGCCGCACCTGTTAATGAAATGACTGCATTAACAGGTAGTCCAGCGCTAGGCGCCACGTTTTCGACACCACCGATTTACTTTTTAGGCGTATTATTAGCCTTTTTTGGTGGTAATGCGTTACAAAATACGTTTGATTATATCACTGATTGGAAAGAGGACGCGGTTAAAATCCCGATGGCTTTTAAACTTTACCCAAAAACTTCGGTGCTACTCATTTTCATTTCGATGTATCTGTCTGCATTTTCTTATGCGGCAGGGGCACAATTAATTAACGATAACTTTAAAGGGGATTTAGCATTTTTACGTCCTTATTTACTTTATTTAGCCAAAACAGGTTTAACCTTTTTAGGTTTTACTGCCATGATCGATTTTTTCAATAATATGTTAAGCAAGTTTGGACAATATGGTCGCAATGAGGATGCTCAAACAGTCATTAAACTTGCTGAGGCCTTCAGTCAAATGAAAAATAGTTTTCAACGGATGAAACCGGTTTTCTTGTTAGAATCTTTAGCGAGTATGAATGAAGGTTATTTAAATAGTATTTTAAATGTAAAGGATAAAACCGATCAACGAAATTTCAGTGAGCTACTTATTCAGCTAGCCGAAAAGTTAAAAGTAAAGTTGCTTAAAGAATTTGAATCGATAGATTTAGCAGATATAGACGAAGCTAAGTTCATTAAATTATTATCTCAGCTAAAAAATGATTTGTGTTATATCGTCGATAAGATTGAGGCGCTATTAATTTTTTTCGATACGGATCAAAAATCGGATGCGTTGCCTGTAAACTTAAAAGAAGTTTGCCAGGAATATAAAGCCGTTTGTAAACTCATCACAACACTAGATGGTGTAAGCTTAGCTAATGATAGAGAACTCGGTACTTTTTCTCGTGATGATCGTTATGCCGGTCCTTCTTCAGAAACAACCCCTTTACTTATAGCACCAGGAGGGTCTATCCAAACCAGGTTTTTTCATCATTATGCGAGTACTAGCAATAGATCGAGTTTTTCGCCGATAGATTTAACAATCGCATCGTCACAAATAGGAAGGTAAAAATCTAAGCAGAAGTATTTTCCATAACGAACTTGAGCTTATCATGTGATAAGCTCAAGCCGAACTAATATTTTTTTATTAGAAAAAATTTCACCTAACCAAAAAGATAGCGTGCTGTAAAAATAATATTATGAGCATGTAAGTTTCCAATATCTGCAGGACGAAAAAGAGGATTAGATCCCGAAAGAATTTCAGGATTGGCGTTAAGCGAACCTAACTGGAGTTGACCAAAATTATCATAGGAATACCCTAAGCTAAGCCAAAAATTAGTCACCACAATAAAATCAAAGCCTGCGCCTATATTGTAACTCCAGTTTGTAGTTGTTTGTGAATCCGTAGTTACTAAGGTCCCAGTGGGATTATTTGGGTTTGCTGGTATAGGAAGAGTCTGACTTGTACGTGCCCAAGAAGTACCTAATCCAAGATTCAGATAAGGCATCAGTCTATTAAACCACTGATAAAAATCTATTTTCCAGTTGAGTAAAGCACTACTTTCCTCGAGTCTATACGGGACAGTTCTAGTAGCTATCCCAAAAAAATTTGTAGGTGTATCTAGCGAGACCTGATCAGTATAGCGATATTGTATACCTAAACCCATAAAAGGGAAAAAACGGCTGTCAGGATCAAAAGCAAAAGGATTTTTCCAAGTATAGCCTACTTCACCTTGGAAATAGATAGGTGATGAATTATACTGAGGTGATAAAATCAATGGTAAAGGCTGTGGAATCGGTGGAAGAGTCATTAGATAACCACCTGCTCCTGCCCGGTAATCAATAGAATCCCCAATACCTAAGGCAGCATACCAATGATGTTGATTTTCTTTGAGATCAAAGTCACAACAAGTCCGCGCTAAACTATCAGTAGCGAATGATAATAAAAGTGCAAACATCCCTAAACGCAAATATGACATATAAATTAACCTCAACCATCCATAAAGAGTAAGCTAATTGTAATACATAAAAATGATTTGTAAAGTTATACCCACTAGAATCTACTCGGGTTAAATCACACCGATAACTTTATGTGAGGTGAATGTTCTTACCGAACTGGGAAGTAAATTAGTATTAAATTTTCCATCAACAAGAAGAATCGTTTGCATTGATGATTTGGATCCGCCCTAATCCATCAACCATTACATCCGATAATAAAAGTTATCGGATGTACTGGCTTAACTGTAACTTTTTAAATATATAACTTCTCAGTTGCTTATTGCTATCTAGTTTTAATTCCCTTTTTCGATTTTCTGCCAACTTCCGTTCCATAAGAAACGGTATATAGTTTAATTTCCTTGTCGCATTTGAGTTAGAATCTACAGATAACCGACGCGTTTAATTTAATTTGGCGTAATGATGTTAAACATTGTAGGAAAAGTATCGAATAAGCCCATAAACTCCTCAAGTTTTTGCTTGTTGCCTTCTAATTTTATATCACCTTCTGAAATAGCTTGCATAACATTTTTTTGTTTTAATGTCAGTGCATCAAAAATGTTTCTAGTAAGATTTAAAGTTGCATGAGCCTCTTTAATTTTTTTATTGGGGGTATAGATTAAAACTGAATTTTCTATTTCAAGTGCATACAATTGTTTTTTATCAGTTAAATTTAGGTTAATTCTAATTTTTTTACCTTCGGCTTTTTGGCTATTGAGTCTAATACCCATGTAATCAAGATACATTTCGATAGGCATAGCACGTAATGTGTCTGGGCTCGCAGTCTCAGTTCCTGCAGCCTGTGATACACCATACCGAAGCTCGTAGGCACCCATCAAATATTCATTACGCCATGTTGCATTTTCAGCTTGGTAACCTAACTGCTCAAACGCATCAGCTTCCAAATTACGCGCAGTTTGATTCTTAGGATCCGCAAAAACAACATGATTCATTACTTCAGCTACCCAGCGATATTCTCCTTTTTTGTAATACTCACGTGCTTTACGTATAACTGCATCTTCACCACCCATAAATTCAACATAACGCTTTCCTGCTTCTACAGGAGATAATGGATCAAGATGAGCAGGATTTGAATCATACCAACCTAGATAGCGTTGATAGACAGCTTTGGCATTATGACTCACTGAACCATAGTAACCTCGGTTGTACCATTCATTCGACAATGATGGCGGTAATTGAAGTCGATTACCGACTTCTGTCATGGTATAACCTTGATTCATCATATGAAGTGTCTGATCATGAATATATTTATAAAGGTCCCTTTGTTTTTTTAAAAAATTTATAATATTTTCTGTTCCCCAGATTGGCCAATGATGTTGAGCAAATACAACATCCGATCGGTTCCCAAACATTTCAACGGCGTTATTTATTGTCTTCCACCAAGTAGAAGCATCTCTGATTTGTGCTCCTCGCAATGTATAGAGATTATGTAATGTATGTGTCGCATCTTCGGCCATACATAATGCGCGCTGCTTCGGGAAATAAATAATCATTTCAGCAGGCGCTTCAGTATCGGGTGCCATTTGAAATATCATTTCGACACCATCAATGACTCTTTTCTCGCCCGTCTTACTAATAAGGTCGGTTGGAGGGATTAATGTTACATTACCAAGTGATACTGTTTTCCCTAAAGCGGCATCGACTTGCCCTTTTTCATTTTTAGGTAATAAAGCGCCATACATGTAAGTCGCACGTCGACTCATCGCATTTCCAGCATAGACGTTTTCACTCACCGCCGCTTCCAAAAAACCCTGTGGAGCGAGTATTCTTACTTTTCCATTGGCAACATCTTCGGGCGTTGTTACTCCTCTGACGCCGCCATAGTGGTCCGCATGACTATGCGTGTAAATGATTGCAACAACGGGTTTTTTAGGTCGGTACTGATAATACAATTCGAGTGCCGCTTTTGCTGTTTGTTTCGTCAATAAAGGATCAATGATGATAAGACCTTTCGTACCTTCAATAATATCCATATTAGAGAGATCATATCCTCTCACCTGATAAATATTGTCTTTAACTCGATAAAGACCATAATTCATATTAAGCTTCGATTGACGCCAAAGACTAGGATTGATTGTTAAAGGTGCCTGAGTAGATGCAAGAATAAAAGCATAATCCTTTATCGACCAAATGAGACGACCTGCTTCATTTTTAATCTGTAAAGCTGGAATAGTACCGATAAAATTGTTTTTTGCATCGGCAAAATCCTGTTTATTATTGAAAGGCAGCTCATGTAGAACAGATTGATTTTTTTGTTGAGTCCATTGAGATGCCTCTTTAAAAGCCATTTCATTGGCATAGACATTAAAAGCTAAACCTAATAGAACAGATGAAATGAGGTTTTGTATCATATAAAAAAATTATAGATGATTTTTACCATTTTGCCGATTTTTCCAGGACCAAAGCTCAGCGGATAAAAATTAAATTGAAATTAGCCATACTCATAATTAATTAAAAATTATAGATAAAAGATAAAATATGATTGATCTGATTTTGTTTTAATGGAGTTTGGGATTGATATTGATTAATATAGCCTATTTCTAAAAATTGGGTAGTGGATAGATGAAAATTAATACCAAGAAATAACCTATTTTCTCTCAATAAACTATTCGATGTATAATTTGTTCTATTGAGACGAAAAAAAAGCTCATCATAAAAGTAAGGATTTATTCTTCTTACGAAGCGATATTTCATTTCAAATGAAATTCTTTCTCGAAGTTGAAGAGCTATTTGACTTTGATTCGCACGCATTATCTCTTCTAATCGTGATCGTGAAACAAAACTAACGGATTCATTTGGGTGAATAGGCCAAATAAATTGCTGAAACAAACGATTTTCTTGATAAAATTGATGATAAGGTTTGTGACCTGACCATCGATAACCAAACCATATACGTGTATTAAATAAAATTTTTCGACCCAAACCGCCCTCGAGATAGGCCGTTTGCCAGGGATAATTTTTATGAATAAATCTTAATTCGGATGAAATTAAATAAAGCCACGGACTCTCTTCAGAAAAACTTTTCTGTGTATTTATCCCTAACCAAAGTTTTTCATTTTGCTCCAACGCAAAACATGTTGTGGTAAAAAGCAGTAAAAATAAGCCAAAAATATAGTTGAATTTCATCATTATATAAAATGCTATCTCTATTAATTTAAATTTAAGTAATAAACATCAATTCGTAAAAATAATTAAATAATAAATTTTCCCTGAAAATGGCCAGGGTAACAGCAAGCATCAGAGTGCAGTATGGTTTGCCACATCGGATAATAAGCATAGGTATCCAATGACTCTTTTGAGCTTATTCACCTTATCCATAATAATCTTGAGTATATCCTATGGGATAAGACTATTATATATCATGTTTTATTATCAATTAAACAAATTTACGACAATTAAATTTTAAAAAATTATTTAATTTAATGTTAATAATATTAATTTATAATAAATTTTAAAAGAAAAAATAGTCTTTCTTATAAGGGTGGTTGTTATTATGTTTTTTCTCAAGCCTAAATTTAATATTAAAGATTTGACAAAAAATAGTCCTGAATTAAGCGAAGTTTTTCATCATAAAAACCAAGGTATTCCTAAAAAAGATTTACTTGCTTTATTAAAACGAGTTCAAGAAAAAAATATTGTTTTACTTATTCGACCCGTTGAAGTACTGACTAGGGCCTTACATGAACAAGGGAGATTTCCAACTAAAAATTTTAATATTAAAGGAAAATCATCTTCATGGGGTGCATGGGCGGGTTTTATTCCTATCGATCAAGCATATAGTAAATTAAATAGCAGTAATCCTGAGAAAATAAAAAAAGCCAATAAAGAGGTTCAAGCTTGTATAATAAACAAATTTGCGCAGGCTATCCACTTAACAATCTCTGAAAAACGTTTTCAAGAATTACAGAATAAAAAATTTATTTTTCTGCAAGGCCAAGAAGATGAATATTTGAGAATTAATTGTCCTCGTCCCCCTTTTACAAGTAATAAATCCGAATTATGTTATGCAAAAAAAATTAATGCCACGGAATATGCTCTCTATACGGCTGAAAAGAAATCATTTCAAGTTTTAGCAGACATGCATTTAAATAGGCCGCTGATTGCTGATTATGACTTATTAGCTATTTTTCGTACCTGGAAGGATTTTAGTCAAGATAATATTAGACCTAACCCTGATGTAACTTTAAGGGAACGTCATCGGAGACTTTCTCCTATCGAACAGCGTCGTTCTATGGAAAATGAAAAAAACTTCTATGGCCGAGAAATCCCAAATTTAGGTAATATTGCTCCTGAAACAATAAAAATACTTAGTGAATTGAATCAAGCCTTAAATAAGGGAGATTATTTAGAGTGCATTCATCATAATGATGATGCTGGTTCACCTGCTAGTGATCCGACAGCAAATTATCCAATAACGGCTTTGCTACCTAAACTTAAGGGACTACCCGAAATAGTATTAATTGATTCTGCAAAAGAGTTTGTTGATTTTATCGAAGCTATTAAACAGCATGAATTTCGCGTTGAAGCGAACCCTTTATGGGAACAAGCGGTTCAATTAGCAGCTAAAGAAGATTTCTATCAGAAAATAATTCGTTTAGAGCATTTAAAAAATAATCCAGAAATTTTGAAAAATTCCTTAAGAGATATATTTACAGCCATCGGTATAACTGATTCAACCTTAATAAAAGAAATAACTTATGTAGTATTACTCACTATGAAGCATAATATTCATATTCAATTTAAAGATTTTTTCAAAAGTATCAAATCATGTTTATTGATTAATTCAGTGTTAGTAAGCCAATGGTGTAACGTATTAGATAAACTATTAAGTAAAGGCTTGTTAACAGATGACGTTTTTTTCCAAATTCAATGGCTTGTAACACAACTCAAAGAAGATATACCGGGTTTTTCTGAACTTTCCGCAACAATAATTAACTTTGAAAATTTTGAGAGTTTACAGCAATGTCAAACTAAAGAAAGGCTGAATGAATTATTGAGTTTGGCTGAAACATGCATCCATGATAATAAATTAGATAAAATCAAATTTAAAGCCGGTATAAATGAAGGTTTGCTGAAGTTATCATTAGAAACCACAGAAGAATTAACAGCCTCGATGCTATTTAAACTATAAAAAAGTTATTTTTAAATATTAATGTTATAATAATAAAAATACTTTTCCTAAAAAATCAAAGGAAAGTTTATGCTACAAGAAGAAAGCCCTTATGTGTGCCCTATTTCTAAAAAGTTTTTTTTTGATCCCGTTTATTTGCTATGCAATGATAAAAAACATATTTTCGAAAAAGAAGCTTTGCAAGATAAGTTAGCTGAAAATTTAAACTGCCCAAAGTGTAAAATTCCTCTTGACAGTAAAAACCAAATTCTAGAAGCTAATGACATGAAAAAAAGCATCTATGAAGCGATACAAAAAAATCAGCTTTTGGTTTGTAATCAATACCTTCCTCGTGAGGTCATTTTTAGTTTACTTTGTGAAGGTAAGCTAAAAATGCCATTAACAACCATAGAGAAAATACTAAACTATAACTATACTCATCAAAAATTAGAGCTAAAAGAAAACTTGAGTTTTATATTTTTAGATAATTTCACAACGAAAAAACAAAAATTAATTTTATATGCACTAAAAATCCAGCCACAACTTATGGCCTATTTTTTACGGAATTCCATACAAACTTCCCAATTAAAGCTGATCGTTAAAAAGTTAACGGACATAAAGGGTGCCTTTAATGAAATAACTATCAACCAGTTCATTACACACACTACGGCTAATCAGCAAGAATTTAATTCGGTGAGTTACTTGTTGCTCTCTAATGTTGAAGGAAGAGAAATCTTAAAAGAAAATAGTGCCCTATGCACTCTTATTGGGGAAAGATTATCGGAAGATAGCCTCAAACAATTCGTAAATCAAACTACGCATAAAGGTACATTATACTATTTATTAACTGATGAAGAGGTTGGCCAGAAAATATTAAAAAACCATAAAAATTTGAGAGATAAAATGAGTTACATTGGAAAAACACTATTATCTAAACAAATTATCGATGGACCTGATAAAGGTCAAACCTTGCAGAACTTGTATAATCAAGTCATTAATTCGACATCTCTAACTAAGAGATTGACACATTAATAATCAATATCCCATAAATTTAAATTAAATTTATGGGATATTTTCCATTCTGGATCTTTTTTGGTGATTCAATCAACGGATCTTGTTGATCTGCCTGATCTCGAGTGATTAAATTAAAAAATCCGACTAGCGGTTTGGTTACACGTGATAATCGCTGTTGCCCTTGTTCAACGCGTCGTTTTGCCTCGACTAATGCCCTTTCTTGTTCTATTAAACGATCTTGATCCGGTTTAATACTCAAAACTAAACTCTGAACAATAAAAAATTGAGTCAATTTTTTTAGTGCCTGATTCACATAATGTGTCACGGGAATGCCAAGATGTTCTAATAATAAGGGAAATTGTGGTAGAAAAAATAAAGCGATCCCTAGGTAGTAATAGCTGAGATCATTGCTGATTGAGGAAAAGATCAATGCGGTGCGTAACCCCAAGGTGATCAGATGAATAGACGCAGAATCAAAAAATAAAAATTCGAGTAAACTCGGTAGATATGAAAAATTATAATAACCAAACTGTAATAAATCGGCAAGGAAACGTATTGCTTGTTTGGTATAACGAGAATTTTTGCAGTGTACGTCCCCATACATGGCTTGTAGCTTAGGATGCAATAGTGCCGTTTCCAACACTACGGCGGCTATTGACATAATAGGATTGGTTTTATCGCGATCATCCCAACAGAGTTGCTGTCCTGTTGTTAAACAACGTGCTAAATAATAGCGATGATCCTGCTCACGCCAATTGGGTCGCAAACTAAATAACTGGAAAAAATCTCCTGCTGACGTATGCAGAAAACATTCACTAGCAAAATAATTGAGTCCCATTGATCTTACTTTTTGTTTAAAAAGCTGGCTAGCCACTTTATTTTGTAAAATCTTATCTTGTAATACCTTTTTGTGATTCCACTGTGTTTGTAACCATTTTTTAGCTTCGTCGGGAAGATAAGGAAATAAGAAAGCCATAGACACAGGCTGAATTTTTCTCAAATCAATGGTTTGCCTACACGACGCTTCCGGATCAAAGTAAAGATAATTAGAACTGACTGTCACTGAAGTCGATTCCCAATTCAAGCTTGCATAATTAGGTAGTGCTTGCTCACTATCGTGCCCCAGCATATACCAAAACAGCTCGGTAGCCTCTGTGGAAATAGAATGTTTATGGAACCAAATAAGCGCCTGTTTTCCATTGTGGCAATATCCTAATAAGCCAATAGAAGATTCATTGAGTATACATTGCGATTGTTTGAAAAAATCTTCCTGGCAATGAACCAGCGGGTTCCTTTCTTCGGATGATACAGCTGAGGTGCCTAAAGCTAACAAAGGAAGAGAGGCGGCTACGACGGGTAAGGTAGCAGCGTTGTTTTGGCGAAAACGCCTTGTAAAAAGGCAATATACGCTGCCAATAACGCCTCCTAGCGTGGCAGATAAAAAAGAAATAATTAACCAAGGAAATACTACTGAGATTTTATTCCAGGCATCTCGCTTTTTATCGACAAAGTTTGGCGCCTCTACCTCAAGACGATGCCAATCGTGATGAACATAAAGTGGAGAATCATTGTTTAATAGAAGGTTTTTTTCACCATGGGGCGACAAGCAAGTATGAAAAACTGTATTTGCATAGTCATAAGGATCTTTTATAACCAGGCTTTCTTCATCTCGGTACAATAAACAGGTTCTCACGGCTTCTAAAAAGAAGTGAAGTCTAATAAGTTTATAATAATCGGTAATATCGAAACCGGTTCTATTCCAAGTTTCATCCCGCATTCCTTGTAAAAAAGTCCATTGGCCTGTAACACTAGAACCGGAAAGTATAATATCTTGTTTATTTTTTTTGTACTTTATTTCTCCGCTAAAGGGAAAAATGAGTGTTTTATTAGAGAAACTAAAAAACTGATAAAAAGTGACTTGATAATGCTCTAGAATTGCTTTGGGCACCTCAAAAATATAGGAACTTTCACTCGAAATATATAAATTAAGATTTTTTTTATCTAAAAATAAAGGGAATAAAGATTGACTTGAAGTAGGCCATTGATCGAGTACCCACAAAAAAACATCTCGATAAGACATGGCTAACTCTGTAGCAACTTGAGTGTCGGAACGAGAATATTCTCCTGAATAATCTTGATACGCTGGATTGAAATAAACCATTTTTGCTTTAGGACTAAAAAAAACAATACCTGTTATGCCAAATAAGCCCGAACCTATACCTAAATAACGCCAATCTGATGTATCTCCCTTGGAAGGATTATAGAAAAATCGGTTTTTATTGGGATTCCACCAGAGTCTTTTCCCTTCTTGCAATTCAATAGAAATAAAGGCATTTTTTCGACTGGTGATAAATGAGGATGTTTTATTTAAAAAATCGATAGGATTAGAGAGTAAGTCACTCCTAAAAAAATGACTTTCATAACGTGCTATAAATTTCGATTTAAATTTTTGAATAAAACATAGTTTATTGCTAAGAAAAAAATGATGTAGTGGTTCGCTATGGAACCAGCTTAACTCTATTTTTTCCAAATACCATAGTTTAGGTAAAAAGGGATTTAATGAAAAAATGGCGCCGTTTTGATGAATCCACAATCGTTGCTTATGAAAATAAGCTGCCTGTAATGAGTCGGCCAGTACGATCAGAGGAGGAAGTTCTAATTGTAACCGTATCCCTTGAAAATAAGTCGATATGGTGTCTGAAAGAGCCGTTTGTTGATAAAGTATGCCATTATCGCAAAAGAAAAAATCGATGTCCGCGATGCGTGTTAAATAGCTAACGTGAAATGGATCGCCATCGGATTTTAGTGGTGGCTGCATCATGACAAAAATTTTCTGGTCTAAATCATACCATACCGCTAAAGCCTTTCCAGAGAGATCAGTGAGCCCTTGTAAGATAATGGGATGCTTCCTTGAAGGATTTTCTGCCCTTAACAGCACGGTAATTTTTTTCCACCAATCATATGGATGGGCACGGATCCATGCCGCATTGAAACTGACAGTGGATGTTTCACCTAAAACATTTATGTTTTTTATAATGTTTTCGGGTGTCAAAATAAAAAGCATTTCCTTTTCATAGTAAGCATGAGTTATCGATAAAGGGAGTGATGTTGCTACCGCTGCTCCTTCTATTTGACGAAATAATTGTGCTGAAGAGTTGTCTTCAGCAGGTAAAAAAAAGTAAAAAACATCGCTACCATCTGCGGCTAACAAAGCGCCTAGAAAAATCAGTTTTGTTTCCTCGACACGAGGATTAATCAATTGATATTGGCCATTATCTCGCTGACGAAGCCAGACGGGATTGGAATTAAAATGCTCAGAGAGTGGAAAAATCCTTAGGGTGTTACTCAGCTCAGCAAGAATTGTCCTCGTTACAAGTTGAGGATAATCGTCCCATACTGATAATGAATCAGGTTGTTGATTAAAAATAGACTTAATATAGTGATGGAGTACCTTATCTTGAGTATTAATTAAAATCTGCGACAGTTGATCATCCTCAATAGAAAATAAAATTAATTTGTTTTGAATTAAATGATAACTGGCCTTTTGTATGCTTTTTCCCTGTTTATTTTTAAATAATTGTAGGATCGTTACACTGCCATCTGCTTGGACGACAACGGACTCTATCTGAGTTTTTTCATGTGAACTATTTTTTTCATTGCTTATAAGCTGACCTAAGCTCTCTGAATAAAGAAGATAGTTTTCTTTAAGTTGATGGGTTTGACTATTGCTCTGCCAAAATAGATAAGGAGGCGCTACAAAGTAACAGCGATTAGCAACACACTCGATTAAATCGCTGTCAACATTAATACGCTCTGGAATGCTTTGGGTATAAATGCAACGATCTTCTTTAACAAGATAGTAAGCGGTGCCATTATAAGTAATTCCTTTATGGTCTTGAAGAGGGAAATAATTTAGCTTAACGCGAGTATGGAAGGACTTATCTTGTATATAAGTTTTTAAAGCAAACCAATCATTTTTAAAAAAGGGAAAATTAAGCTCCTGAAGTAACAATTTTTTTCTCGACCAATCAATCGCAAAGACAAAAAGATTTTTATCGACGAGTAAGCATCTTTCATTGTGTGGAGAAATCATTTTAATGGGAATGCTATCCGCTATTTCAATCCCCGTGGTAGTAAATCTCAACCTGTCTACAGAAAAATCTTCTGTAACCAATGTCCACGTAGTGTGTGGAGATTGACTAAGCAGTGTGAGTGAGCCTATTCGATTCAATACGATAGAACAACGATCTAACCTAGTCGGCGCTTCGATCGTATAGTGAAGATTTTTATAGATCTTTTTATCCTGATCTGAAAAGTTAGGGATGATTAACGTTCGTTCTTGTTCATTCAAAATAATTTTGATAGGCGTGGTAACGGCTTCTTCATGAATGCTATCAATAATGAATTCGATTGGAAAAACGTAAAAGTCATAATGAAAATCATCCACTTTTTCCAACTTTCTCAGTACGGAAAACCCCCTATCCTGCCTCAAAGTAGCACCAGGAAGTATCATCCAACCATAATCAAGATAAATAATAGGCGTGCTTGGAAGGATCCAGGTCGATACGGTTTTCCAATTTTCTAATCGCGTGCTTTTTGGGTAATCCAAACGTTCGCGGATATTAATTGCTTGTTGCTTATCATGAATCACGCGAGGCGTGGTACCAAACCAAAAGAGATAATTCATGTTTCCATTGCCCTCTCCTCGATGAGGAGCCGCATAAATATAAGGACTTCCGTAATAAAGAGTATTGCTAATAAAATTAATTTCGGTTACCACAGCGCCATAAATTGGATGCATGATGAATTGATTAGTTTGCGAAAATAGTTTTTTCTTATATCCCTTATGCCGGTAAGCATCATCTAACTGATAAAAATAACTACCGACGGCTTCTGCTTTTTTGGCGACCGATTGAAACGCTTGAACTAAAGCCATCGTTCCAATAGCCACACCCGATAAAATGACTGAACCCGCGCCCAAGACCGAAGCGACTGTAGTAGAACCCACATAAGCTGCCCCCAGACTTGTTAATGATAGCGATAAACCGCCGGTATCAAAAACCAGTTGCGCACTGAACGTGACTCTTTCTTGTGCTGTTTTAGCGGCATGAAGTTCCACGCTATCTAAGACTACATTAGCCACACCAAAAAGGGCTGCTAAGCCTTCCCCTGCTCCTTGCTTTAAACTCAATTGAAAAAAAGACAATGGTTTTTCAGCTAAAGTAAGTTCTTCACGTAACAAAGTTTTAACTATATCAACGACTTTGTTAACATCCATCAATGTACTATGCGCCATCTGTACTAGATTAAGATAATGGTGAACCTGTAACGCCGTGTATAAAGGTCCTTGTTCTGTCTGAAATTGTGCGCGATCCTTGACTTTCACAAGATCAAAGATGGCTTGCACAGTAAAAGCCATATTTAATCCATCGACACTTTCTATATTTTCTGTAGAATCCCCTAAGGATTCAGGGATATTTTTTTTTAGCGCCGTCGCATCAGCCATACTTGCATAGAGAAGATTCAGATTTTCTCGCAATATCGTAGAAAAGATTCCATCGAGCTCTACCGTACGAAGCTTGTGCGTATTAGTATCTAAAAAATGTATCTGTTCTTTACCTAACCTCCTTTGTCGTGCTGTTTCTAAAATAGGAATCCAGTCTTTGTTAAAATTTGAATGTTGTTTAATGGCAAAACACCAATCCTGTGCTGATTTTAAGAGCAGCAAATTTTCTTCGTGACTATCAAAAGAGAAAAGAGATCGTTTGACGGGTTGCCATTCCTGCTCCAAATAAGCCTTAGATCCGCTATATAAACTTATTTGATCATTATTGGGTAATGTTTTTCGATAGAGATCGATCCGGTCTTCTGGCGATAAAAGAAATAAAATTTGATCTTTTAAGCTATTTCCCTTTAATAAAGCATGCGCTGAATCTTCCCAGTCCATATGTCGATATTCATAATCCCCTAGATAGATTGCTGCAATCTTTTCGTTGCCAATGCCTAGAGGTTGATGGAGCTCGCTAATAGCTTTCCCATGAGACACTGAGAAAAACTCATTCATTTTAATCAAGCTGAGTTGGTTATCTGCCAACATGCCTTTGAGCTGTTTAAAATCAATCTTACTACTCAGTTGATCGATGCCTTGTTTTAATATACTAGCCGCTTTAGGAAATTTTAGCTGTACCGTTTGCAAATACGTTTCCAGTGTTTCAGCGCTTTGAGCCAAGACCAACAGCTGAAAAATCCTATTTAAATTTTCAATATTTTCATCCAAAAGAAATATTTTTCCTATCGGATGGTTGACTTTAATTAAAGCCAGTAATAAGGCATAACTATCTGCCAATAAAATAATATGGCCTCGTTCTCTCGCCTGCGCAAGATCGGTCATAAACGAGACTTCTTCATCTAGCTGTAATGTAAAATCAATACGGCAGGATGCCCCCACGCTTCTTTGACATCGTTTTCGTTTTGGAGTGCCCTCCTCTTCCGAGCTTTGTTCCATTTGATTCACTCGTTTTCTCTTATTGGGTGAACGTTCAGGAGAAGATAAGCGTTCATCCGTAGAAATATGATCCACTGCGTGTTGGCTCGAACGTTCGGTTAAAAAATCGAGCTCTTTTTTAGCCTGACTATTCATGACTAAACCCATTAGCGCCACTTTTCTCGCATCACTAAGTGATTTAAGATTATCTACATATTTCTCGGCTTGTTCTAATGCCGCATTCACTGATCTGGATATCATCGAACTCGAAACAAGTACCTTGAACTCAAAGATGAAAAGACTTTCCGTGAGCAATTCTTTTTGAGCATTGAAGCTTGGGAGCGTGGCAACGAGATCTGCACGTCCTTGTGCCGAATAATTAGGTTCAATAAAGGTTCTCACTTGGCACGTTTCTTGGTTTAATCCCGCTATCATTCCTTGCATAACGGCTTGAAAAACAAATTCTTTTTTTTGTCCTTCTAACTCTCCTTGAAATAAACTCCGTAAAGGAAATAGAACTTTTTGCACGCTATCTTTTAAGGTAGGTGAAAAAACAAATTCTTTTAGATGTTTTTTGGTGAAAAAATCAGAAAAAGTTAACGTTTGAAGTGGATGAAAAGTTCCTTTTAGCGGGGTAATCGTTGTTACTGCATCAAAGGATCTTAGATCAATACGCTGTAAGCGAATCAGTGAAAAAAAATCAGGGCCATTTTTTGTCGCATCAATTCGTATCGAAATTTTATGAATTTCATCCTGTTGATCTTTGCGTTTCGAACATAACTCATTCAATGCTGCTGGGATAGGACTTTCAGGTTGATGGCGCGTTCTTGCTCCTGTTTCTGAACTTAATTCAAGAACAATCGTCTTTTTAACATGGTTACTCTTAAAATCTATCGTTAACATAGCAAATCGATCCGGATGTTCAGGGAGCAACAAAATAGATTTCTCAAGTATTTGTGGATCGTTAAAATTATTATTTTTAGAAAGCTTAGGAGAGTACGTAATAACATATCCCATTAAAAGCGATAAGAAAGAACGGAAATTTAGCTCTCCAAAACGGCTATAATAAAGCTCGATAAGGTTTTTTTGAATCTTTTCTTGTTTGTCTCTATCACTCAATAAGGGATCAATTGAGGTTTTCAAAATCTGACCAATCACATCTTTTTTAGTCGGTATCTGCGCTGTACTAACAAAAATAACGTCTCCCCTCGTTGTCAGTTGCGCTCTTCCCGCGCGATTATCGTCGGCTAAATTAAAATTAACTCCGGCAATGATCACTGTTTCACTATAGGTTCTTAAGCTCAACACATGTTGAAAATAGCCTTTGTTTTGTATTTGATCAATCGCCTCTCTTGCGGTGGCTATGCCTGCTTTTAACTCGATAATAATAGCAATACTGTTACTTCGACGGTTGTTAGCACGACTCGTCATCATAATATCGGTATAGCCATTCCCCGAAATACGTTCCACATAACAATCGATATGATAACGATTTTTAAAATTCAAGCTTAAACTACCATATAAAAATCCATGTGAAAAAGCTTCGGTTGATACAATTTTGTTTACTTCCTTGATGTAAATATTTTTAGTATTCTTAGATAGATTAGGATTTTTTTCTAAATAAGATTCCAATGCTTTTTTTAATTGTGCTTGAAAAATCGGTTTAAATTTTTTAAAAAGATCAACATTTCCTTTTAAATAAAATCCCAATGCATTTTTTACCTGTTCTTCATCTAAACTAAATTTTTTGACCGTCTCTTCATCGATATCTTCAATACCTGAGTTGAATTCAATTTTTTCGAAACCAAAATTTCGTAATTTATTTTCATATTCCACTGCAGAATCTGTATTCCGCTGTTCTTTAAAGCGTGTCTGATAAAATTCTTCTTTAAAATTTAATCCTTCTTTATGATCGGTATTTTTATAAGCTATCTTAGCCAGCATAACATCTTTAAAAGCCAAGCTAGCGTAAGGTTGTTTACTCTTAGTTTTAGCGGCATACGGCGATCCGTCATCATTAAGCACGGTAATTGATCTAAACACTAAATGTTTGTTATTGTTTTCTCGATTACCTATTTCAAACACAAAATCCAATGTTTTTTCATTATGATCAAATTTCCAAAAACTTGCTGTGACCTGAAGATCCTCTTTTAGCTTTGTGTGTTGAAAATTGTAGATACCTCCTAAAAAATAACCGATAAAAAACTCAGCTTTATCAGTCGAATGGATCATGGGCATACGTTGAATAAATTGATTCATCACTGTAACAAAGCTTCTACCTGAAGGTGTTTTTCCTTTGGTAATCAGCAGCTCTATCATCTCCGGTAATTCTTGTGGCAT
This sequence comes from Candidatus Rickettsiella isopodorum, assembly GCF_001881495.1. Lineage (NCBI taxonomy): Bacteria > Pseudomonadati > Pseudomonadota > Gammaproteobacteria > Legionellales > Coxiellaceae > Rickettsiella > Candidatus Rickettsiella isopodorum. Next base: position 83,077 of record NZ_LUKY01000032.1, read on the forward strand.
AAAAAAGCAATCTTGTAAAAAATGTTGTTGTTATAAGCATGGGACATGGTAAGAACCTAGCCATCGTGACGCGTTGTATCATATACAATAAAGATTGCAACACTTTAGTGACTCAAATGGTTCTTTTTTCAAGGAATTTCTCCTCGTATACACGGGTAGATTGACTATTTGAGAGTTGTTTCTAGGTTAAAGTTTTTAGTAAGGCGCCGTCTAAATCGATTAGAAAAATAGATCCTGTCATTTATAATCCGATCAAAAAAATAAATATTTTAATAGTAATTCAATTGCTTAAAATTGTCGATTATATTAAATAACTCGTAATTAAACTGCCAACTAGTAATTGATCTGTTAAGATTATGAAGTAAAATTCCTACTATCATCAGAGGTAGACTTATTATCAGATAGTTGACTATCAGAATGAGATTTTGCTTGACTAAAAAGCATGGTAGGACTTGGAAAGAGAGAATTAGAACTGGATTTTGATTTGTTTGTGTCTATGTGATTAGAATTATGAGATGCATCTTCTATGCCGGTATTAAAATCTTTTATTTCCTTAATAAACGCCTTTGTGGCTATTTTTCTTTTTTGCTGATTCATGTCAGGTTTAAGCATGTTTCCGCTAAAAGAATTAACTCCACAGGCTACGGCTCCCGCCATTGACACAGGAGAGCTATCATAAACTAGTACAGAATTACCCACCGCATTGACAGAAAGACCGAGTGTATACCAAATAGTAGATAAAAAAGACTTTGCTCGGCTTAATAAGCTTTTAGGAAGGGGTATATCCATTGCTTGCTGGGTTTCAGTGGATGAAAAAGGTTTTATTAAAGCATTTTTTAATTTGTTAATGGATAGACATATAAAAGCCATTTGCGCAATATAGGCCACAATTCCCATAGCAATAGCGCCGGTTATTCCAATAAAAATTGATAAATCAACACCGGCAGTGTAACGATAATAGGCTAAACCTGCTAATCCCACCGGAAGCAACACTAACATAATAACTAAACCAACTTTTTCATGAGTCTTTAAATTCTTTAAATTTTTGAACCATTCTAGGCAATTCTTATAGGCATACTGGCTTAATTCTTTGAAACTCTTATTTAAAGCGGCCGCTTTTTTTAATAATTCTAGTGAGGCGGTTAGTGTTGCGACTGTCAAAGCAATGCCCACCGCGACCGCTAAAACACCGACAATAATTAACGGCAGAGGCGGCCAGATGATGGCGAGTATGGGTAATAATTTGCCAATTAATCCTAAAATAGTGATATAGGTGAGTGCTGTAGTTCCTGCGCCTACGGTGAGTGAAGCCAATGTCAGTAAGGGTGTTAATAGATATTTGTAAGTTGTAGAGAATTGCTTGCGATTCCCATCAATATCAATATATTCACTAATACCTCCTTTTTTTACTAGGCTTAGTATAAAGTCAGGAAAATTCTTAGAAAAGAAGCCAAAATTCGCTGTAAACCCAAATAGCGTAATTAATCCTCCTAAGATAAAAGCGGTTGTTGACAAGGTGGGAAACAATAAAATAATAGCCGCACCGGTTGAGATACCACACGCTAATGCAGCCATGAATGCCAGCAGGATGCCAGTATATTTGAGGAACTTTTTCTTTTTATTGGGTGTTTGAAAAGTGGTAATCGCTTCGCCAATTTTTTCTATTTCTTGTGGAATGCTTAAAAGCGGCTGTTGGTTAACACTAATGTCTCGATAAGATGCAAATTTATTGAGTTGCTTAATATGATCGGAAATATATTGAATTAATTTTGGTTTGTTATTTGATTTTTTAAATAAATTAATACTATTGTTCGATGAAAAATCGATAGCATAAATCTCTGCGGTTTTTTCTTGCTGTTTTATCAAGTTGTTACTTTGCTGACAAAGAATAAAAGCCAGGGTTTGCAGCGCAATATTGACTGCATAGCGATCGTCTTTATCGAGAAATGATTTATACTTTATCAGTTGACGTAGCTTTTTTCTCTCATTTTTTTCAGTTTTTGATAAGGTTGACTGTTCTATTTTAGATTCTTTTGAAAGATACGGATCGTCTTTCCATACCATTAAAAAAAGTGCTAGATCTGATAATTTACTTTTAAGCTGATTAATTTGCTCGTTAGTATAAGTTGGCTCAGTTTTTGTGTTAGACTTTCCGTCGATCATCGTGACCAAAAATTCTTTAAATACAGGATTTGAAGTAAATTTATATTTTTCAGCAGTCTTATTCTTTTCTTGTAAAAGTTTAGCATCCCATTCCTTTTTAATCAGACGACCTATACGACGTGAATCACTGAGAAATTGGTGAAAGTTTCTACCCTGTAAATTTCTTAGTGCTGATGCGACATGCGTTTCAAACATAAGACCCCCATTGCATTGATCGATTTAAATTTCCTTCAGCCAAGCACGCTACTTGACTCTTAATTAAGTGTAGCTTCTTGAGCTTAAGATAAAATTAAACCTTTATTAGGAAAGCTTAAGCCTAGAGTATGGATTTAGGTGTTAGAACAAGGATATAAGCTATGAGTAACTTATATCTCCAACTTTTTTATTAAGGTCTTGTACAAGAAGAGGAGGATCGACAGATTTTTGGTGTGGGCAAGTTGATATGGGCAGCTTCGTTTTTGTTATGCGGTAATTGTTCCTCGATTTCACGTTGCTTACCGACAAGCTTTTTTCTCGACGTTGCCTCATCTTTTAACATAATATTCCCTCAAGTTTTTTAAAATTTGTATTCAGATGACGACTTATTTTTTAATGAAAAAATAAAGTCAATAAAATTTAAGCATGTTGCAGAATAAACTACAACCTATTATGTATTTAATTAATAATTGGGTGACTTGATATTTAATTTATAATTAATTAAGCACTTCTTTTTTATATCGATACACACTGATCGACGGTAAAAAAGCAACCGATTCGATTTGCTTATCTACACGCATCTTACGATCTTCTACACGCGGCTTACTAAAACAGACGATAGGATTCGGCAATTGCTGATCATGTAAATAAAATAAAGGTAAAGCGGTGCGAATATCTTCATACACAGAGTAATTGTTCTCTTTAAATGCACCAATATTTACTACCCAGCCAGGCTTAATAGAGCGATGTTTAATGAGTTTAGTTTGATGAGATAAGGCACTTAATTTTGCTTTTTGTATTTCAATATGTAAGCCCTGCCCTGCTTTGTCGAGTAATTTTTCTGAAGCTTGTTTTGATAATTGTTTACTGGTGGTGTGTTTTCCTTTAGCCCAAGCAATGCGTCGCGGATGATAGTTAATATAAATAATATGCCGAAAAACTTGTTTCAGTTTAATACCTGGATAACCGGCATGCGCCAAGGTGTCACGGACAAATTTAGTGATATCATGTTGCATCGTTTGGTGGCATGTACGTACGAGTTGTTTAAAAGTACTTTTAGCCTGATTAACCTCATCAATAAGCCCTAAAGTTTCTTTCGTGCCGGCGACAACACCTGGACATTTAAAAGTCTCTTGGGGAGATAAACCCTGGGTCGGGCTAAAGTTTCCTAGGGCGAAGATAACTTTATCGCGATGGTTAACAAATTCATCGGCACCATTATCCACCCATAGTGGTAATTCAATGAGCTTGGTTTGAATATGTGACTTACAGCTATCGAGAGTTTGTAATAACGATTTAAAACAGCTAATGAATTGGGGTGCAAAATCTATTAACACATTCCCTCCCTTAAAAAGATTTAGCTAATTAATTATCCCATAACCAAGAAACATATTTTAACTTTAATAATATAATCTAAAACAAACCATTTAACATAATTATTTTTAATCTAATTAAATTGGTTATGGGATAAACTATAGAAACCTTTAATTATCTGATTTTTAAGCTGGATACTAATTAATTCGAGCCAATTCTTCGATCCGAGAATGACAAAAATCAATAGCTCTAGCCAAGGTTTGTTTGTTAAAGGGTTTAATAAACACCACATCAGCGCCTAAATATAGGCACTTTTGCTGCATAGGGCCATCAGCATGGGCTGTGGCTACGATAAGTGGTGTTTGTTGGTTGGCCGTGAACTCACGTGTAGCCCGAATAACTAATTCACCGGATTGATCGGGTAAGCCTAAATCTAATACAATAAGATGATAAACATAATGCTCGACACGATCAATTGCTGTTTTTGCATCGCTTGCAATTTCGACTGTGTATCCTAACTCACTGAGACAATGGCTTTGGACCTTTTGACAAAAAATATCATCCTCTATCAATAAAGCGGAACGTTCTTCTAAGGTGGGTTGTTTTTCTAGACTATTCATAAAATCATCCATTAATTTTTAAATTTTATTTTTTTAATGCATACATTACTTTCTACCATCAACGATGAATTATAATAAAAAATTAATTTTAATTTATCTTATACTATCGTTGTGAGTCATAATTATTTATTATTTCTAAGCTAATTTACAGTGAATTTATCTTCTTAGGATATATGCTATGTACTTTAAAGATTAGTGTCAAGTCATTCAAACTTTAAAAAAAATTTTTTATTTCGAACTTTAGTTTTTATTATAAAAAATGATAGATAATTAAGTCTTATCGATATAGACCTACATTTAATTTTTCTGCGTTACCCTCTAGACTTAGCTTTAGGAATCAAGCCACGTTGATTTAACGAATAAAACTGAATTAAGATAGCCACGCAAAATCTGAAAAATAAGTATGAGAAAATTCTTGTTACATTCTTTAACTAAGCACCAATAATACTTTTAAACCAAGCTTTCTAAGCTGAATGGATAACCTAAAAGATGATAAAACTTATTAATATCACCAAAATTTATAATAGTTTAGGCCCCACTCACCATGCCCTACGCAACATTAATCTGACGATTCGCCAAGGAGAAATTTTGGGTATTGTAGGTCAAAGTGGTGCCGGAAAAAGCACACTGGTACGTTGTATCAATCTGTTAGAAAGGCCTAACCAAGGACAGGTATGGATTAATAATCAAGAATTAACCACTCTGCACCCCTCTGATTTACGTTTAGTGCGACGACAGATAGGCATGGTATTTCAACAATTTAATTTGCTTGCCGCCAAAACGGTGTATGAAAATATTGCTTTACCGTTAAAATTTGCCCATTATTCTCAATCAAAAATTCAAGCCGCGATTGAGCCTTTATTAAAACTCACTCGCTTAAGCGACAAGCAAGAGGCTTATCCTGCACAACTTAGCGGCGGACAAAAACAACGTGTGGCTATTGCGCGTGCATTAGCCAGTCAGCCCAAGCTATTACTCTGTGATGAGGCGACATCCGCGCTGGATCCACACACTACGCAAACTATTCTCCAATTATTAAAATCTATTAATCAGCGCTTAGGAATTACTATCGTATTAATTACTCATCAAATCGATGTCGTAAAAAGTATTTGCGACCGTGTTGCCTTGTTGGATCAAGGATCGATCGTTGAAGTGACCGATATCGTCAGTTTTTTTACAACACCAAAAACTAATTTAGCCAAAAAATTGGTGAGTTTGTCCTTAAAACATGAACTCCCTCCTCTATTGCAAAAGCGACTCAATGCGCAAAAAAAACTGGATAGCCATGCCGTACTTAGAATCATATTTCAAGGACAAGCCGCAGCGGAACCGTTAATTGCCCATGTTATGCGTGAAATGGGTATTCATCTGAATATTTTACAAGCGAATATCGAATGTCTAAAAGAAACTATCTTAGGTATTATGGTAGTCGAAGTCATAGGTGATCAGAGTTCTTTACCTCACGGTATTCAATTTTTAATGAATAAAGGACTTCATGTAGAAGTTATGGGTTATATCAATGAATCTATTGTTTGAGTTACTCACATCCACTGGGGAAACACTCTATATGGTGTTTTTCTCGGGTCTATTGGCTATGCTATTGGGTTTACCTTTAGGCGTATTGTTATTTAGTACGCGACAAACTAATTTATTACCCATGCCGTTACTGAACAAAAGTTTATCTTTAATTGTTAATATGGCGCGTTCTATTCCGTTTATCATTTTAATGCTAGCCATCATTCCCTTCACGCGCTTATTAGTCGGGACGTCAATAGGGACTAGTGCTGCTATCGTACCCTTAACGTTAGCAACCGTACCATTTTTTGCACGCATGATAGAAAATAATCTCAACCAATTACCTTCCGGTTTAATCGAGACAGGAATCGCCATGGGCGCAACCACTTGGCAATTAATCCCAGCTATTTTACTAGCAGAAGCCCTACCGGGGATGGTGGGCACATTAACGACGACCTTCATTACTTTGATTGGCTATTCTGCTATGGCGGGAGCAGTCGGTGGTGGCGGTCTAGGTGATTTGGCCATACGCTATGGTTATCAACGTTTTGATGCCGGAGTGATGATCATGACGATAGTGATCCTCATTGCTTTAGTGCAAGGCATACAGCATCTGGGTGATTATTGGACTAAACGATTAAACCATCGCTAAGTAAAGTCTAGATTACCGTGATCAGCGCCGTAATGTGATGGAGTTAATGCCTTCATTTTCTATGCAGCCCTGCTAAGCTTTTAGCAGCCTATAAACTTTTGAAGTTGTCTCGGAATTATTTAAGATGATAAAGAAAATTATTCATTTCACATTAACATGCCTACTGATAAGTAACTTCTTAAGCTTAAGTGCTTGCCATCATCGTGAAAACCCTAATCAAATTCGTTTAGGGACGATTAGCGGACCAGAAACCGAACTCATGCAAGTTGCTAAACAAGTGGCACAACGAGATTATGGCTTAAAAATAAAACTAATTGAATTCTCTGATTATTCGCTACCCAATCGAGCTTTGAACGACGGCAGTCTCGATGCGAATATGTTTCAACACCAAGCTTATTTAACTAACGAAATTCACAATCGACATTATCCTTTAGTAGTCATCGCTAAATTATTTATTTATCCTATGGCTATCTATTCAGTGAAAATTCAACATTTAAGTGATCTAAAACAACATGCAATAGTCGCTATTCCCAATGATCCCAGTAATGAAGCTCGTGCATTATTGCTACTTAGTCAAGCCGGCTTATTGACACTTGACACACATAAAGACACACTCATGACAGTGGCAGATATCCGACATAATCCTAAACATTTAGAGATCAAAGAACTGGATGCCGCGCAATTACCGCGCGTACTCGCGGATGTAGATTTAGCAGTGATTAATGCTAACTATGCTGCGCTAGCCCATCTCTATCCACAGCAAAATGCGTTGTTCAGTGAAAATAGAAACTCTATTTATGCTAATCTATTGGTGGTCAAAGCAAACAATAAAAACAATCCAAAATTTATTTATTTAATTAAGGCAATCCATTCCTCTGAGGTAATGGCCGCCGCAAATAGATTATTTCATGGTGCAGCCATTCCAGCCTGGAAATAGATGACTCATTAAATTAAACAAGAAAATATAAATGCCGATGGAAAAACACATTAAAGCTATTTTAACTGCACTCGGAGAAGATACGGAACGCGAAGGGTTAAAAAACACACCTTTACGCGTATCTAAATCCTTACGCTATTTAACTAGTGGTTCGCGCGAATCATTAGATGATATTTTAAATGGCGCGGTGTTTCGCTCAACAATGGAAGAAATGATCTTAGTCAAAGATATCGAATTATATTCGCTATGTGAACATCATTTATTGCCTTTTATTGGTGCCTGTCATATTGCCTATATTCCGAACGGGAAAATCATTGGCCTATCAAAAATATCACGTATTATTAATTTTTATGCACGACGTTTACAAATTCAAGAAAATTTAACCCGTCAAATCGCTGATACATTAATGAAAGTACTCGATGCAAAAGGCGTCGCTATTATCATTGAAGCCAAACATCTGTGTATGATGATGCGCGGTGTTGAAAAACAAAAAGCTTCCATGAAAACATCGGTCATGCTGGGTTTATTCCGACAAGATCTACGAACTCGATCTGAATTTTTAAGCTTAATCGGATAAGCTTAACTTTCTCGTTTAATTATTAAAATATTTTAAATAAAAAAAACTGGGGGCATGAGGTAAATAGGGTGGGTCGATCCAATAGGTATCATTAATGGTTTTCAATATTTTTTGTCGATACACAGGATAATTAAACTTGGTTCCGATCAAATAATAAAAAGGGGCTTGTTGGTAATAAAAAGTATGTAATTCCACGCGTTGAAAATAAGGCTTGTAATCATTATAGGCTAGCGGTGTACGTGAAAAAATTAAAAAGTTTTGCTTGTTGAAAGTTTTGAAATTAGTAATTAAATCATCTTCTCGACCGTGATAAGAACCCTTTAAAAATACCGATGCATAACAATGGGTATCATAAAAAAATAAACTCGCATCGGCATAATTAGGACTGGCATAAATAACAGGTTGTGGATATTTTTCTTTCAGAAAGTCATTGATAGGCTTATGATGAAAAAAATAGACGATCTTGTTATAGCTTAAAGCCAGAACATTATGATGTTGTATAGATTTAAGCGGAGTAAACAGTAAACTCACAATCAATATAAGCTGTATACTGCTCCAATAAATTGTAAATTTTAATAATTTTCTGAGATTTTCAGTACTTAAATACAAACCAGCCCAAACATAAATGAAAGGAATAAAGGCAAGCGGCCAATGTAATCCTATGGGTTTGAAACTACTCAGTACAAAAAAGAATAGCAACGGTATAAAAAAGAAATAAAATATAGCCTGTTGTTTTAATTCCTGTTTAGGAAATTGAGTTACAGCAAATACTAATGGCGGTGTGATAAGATACAGTAAAATTAACAGATATCCGAATAATGTTTTAAGACTAAAACCCATATCATTATTTCGATTGTAAATATTAAATAAAATATTCGACCAATCGTGTTGATAATTCCAATAGATATTCTGTAATACAAAAGGCAATGCGAATAAGACCAATAAACCTAAACCGATGAGACGAGCCCGGTTCGGCGCAATAAAAAGAAAGTACACGACATACGCTAAACCTAATAAACAAGCAAAATATTTTGAAAAAAAAGCCAGACCTAAAAACAAACCACCGAGAGCGAACCAACAACCCTCATCATTCTTCCGTAAAGCTTGTAATACACACATAACGGATAAAAAGGAAAATATAAATAACGGAGTGTCGGTAGTAATGATAATATTGAATAGACTAATCGGTGCAATCATTAATAAGATGCTAGCCATAGCCGCGCGCTCTGGATCTTCTTTTTTTAGATAGAGATAAGTGACGAGACCCAGTATGAGACTCGTGAAGATGGCCGGTAAGCGTAACGTTAAACCATGATGACCGAATTGTAACAATGGATATAAAACAAATCCTATCATCGGTGGATGATCATAACCCCCACCACTGAGGTAAGTACCCCATATGGCATAATAGGCTTCATCTGCGGTAATGGGGATGAACCAGGCTAATAGGAATTTAACCGCAAGTACAGAAAAAAGCGCGAATATAACGCGTGCAACAGGAGAAAAAGAATGTTTCACTATTGTTATTTTTAGTAGATTTTTTAAATAAAAGAAACTGCGCTAATAGTAACCTTAGAGCCGAATAAAAACAAGCGCCGCTTGCTCAAGGGAAAGCACTATAGCAATTAAAAATTTTCCTTTTTAATTTGAGTTGACGGCTTTAAATTTAAAGTCTCAAAATTTTTGTCATGTTTTGGAGAAGACATTTTAATGAAATATATCCTACTGATTTTGTTTGTCGGGTGCGTCGTTTATATTCATCGACGCGGAACAAAACGTTATCCATTTTGGCGCCAACTTTCCGATCATTCAACTTTTTTTGCGCCGTTAAATGTTTTTATGTACCTGTTTTCAGCGGTGCCCAGCACACCCTATCTGAAGTTAAAAAATTTTCCTGAATTAGAAGTTTTACGTCAAAATTGGCAACTAATTCGTGAAGAAGGCATGACTCTTTTGGCTGCGCAACAAATTAAGGCTTCCGCTGATTACAATGACGCGGGATTTAATTCTTTTTTCAGAACCGGCTGGAAGCGTTTTTATCTGAAATGGTATAACAGCCATCATCCCTCGGCCGCGATTCACTGCCCAAAAACGACTGCGCTATTAAAAACACTGCCCTCAGTTAAAGCGGCTATGTTTGCTGAATTACCTGACAAAAGCCGTTTGCCACGTCATCGCGACCCTTATGCTGGTTCTTTGCGCTATCATTTAGGTCTAATGACACCGAATGATGATCGCTGTTATATCAATGTCGACGGCACGCTATATAGTTGGCGTGATGGTGAAGGCGTCATTTTTGATGAAACCTATATTCATTACGCTGAAAACACCAGCGGTCAAAATCGTTTGATCCTATTTTGCGATATTGAACGACCCCTAAAATATCGTTGGGCACAACAATTTAATTACTTAATGGGGCGTTATTTAATGAGTGCTGCCGCTGCACCGAATGATGAAACCGATGATACCGGCGGTGTGAATCGCATCTTTAAATATGTTTATTTTATTCGTCGCATCGGTAAACGCATTAAAAAATGGAATAAACCCACTTATTATTTGATTAAATGGACTTTATTCGGTGGCATTGCTTCCGCCATCTTTTTTTCATTCTAAGCCGCACTCAATGATAATGCGGCTTTATAAAGGGTTGTTCAAATTGTAAAAATTGCTGTTCCAATTTCCATTGACTATCTGCTTTTTCACTAGTAGCCAAGAAACGTTGACAACTGAGAGATAACTTACCGGTGCTTAAACTATCTTTACAGCGTGCAACCGGATGTTGGTAATGGGCATCTTGCCATAAACTCGCACCCGGTAAAAAACTATAATAAATACTATTACGGACTAATTGTTTTAAGGTCAAATAAGAAAAATGATAATTGACTACCGCTAACTTAAATTGCTCGGTCAGATTGGTTCTTAATACACCTTCATCATCTGTCGATAAAGCGATGGGCACGTGATACTGTCGATAAAGTAGGATCGGATGCTGTTGACCACTCACGTTTAATATTGCGGCATTACTACTGAGGTTGATTTCGACTAATATCTGCTTTCTAGCCATTTCTTGAAGTAATTGTACCGCATGATCTTCATAGCGAATATCCACACCATGACCAATACGATTAGCGTGAGCTACCTCTACGGCTTCACGGATATGAAAACGTAAACCACTCATCGAAACCAAACCAGGAACCAGCTCACCGGCGTGTAAACTAATTTTTACACGGGGATATAAGCGATGCAAAAAACCCACCATTCGCATCTGCAAGCGATAATCGCGCATCGATAGCTTTCCATCTTCAGCTTGTACTAAATTAATGCCTACGACACGGGGATCGCGACTCGCTAATTCAAAGCCCGTTAACAACTGTGCAAAAACCTGTGTGGGCGGCTGCTCACGTAACACTTGATATAAATAACGCAATTTAAAATTTGGACACAACTGCTTTCCAGGTCCATTGAAAAATGCTTGTAGGTGCTTTTGGTAACAATCGAATTGCTTGGAAATATTTAACACGATAGGAATAACACTACTTTTTAAAAGTTTTTCACGCAAGTGTTTTAAATTATCGTCCCAAGCGAATTGACTTCCTAATAACCCGGAGTTGTTGTCATCTGGCATAATCATCAATTCTAAATACAATACATTTTCCCGACACGCTCTTTCTACTGCTTCATGCAGCATTTCGGCCCGATGCTTAACTAAAATAGGTAAATATTTTTCAAACGTTGCAAAAAAATGATCATGCCCCGATTCTTTACCTGGTTGAAAATTCCGCATCGACCATGCATCAATAATTTGATTATACAAAATAAAGGATTTTTGCACTTGCGCAATGCGATAGGGTGGAGAGCAACTGAGATCTTTTTTTACAGCAAAACTTGTGGCATTGACGCATAAATCATCTCGGCTGGCATAGCGCAACATATTTTCCGCCATACTAACACCGCCAAGATGATTATGCAGATCCCCTCCTTTTGGCATAGCGTGCAAAAAAGCACTTAATTTTTTCGGTTGGTTTTGTATCGAATTAAAATAGGCAGCAGTTGCTTGCTCAGCATCCGTTTCCGCCTTAGCGAGATTACTGCTAAATAGCAACAGGAAAAGAATACATGCGCGCATCATTAAAAACATCCTCTTGAAAAATTAACGTCTATCGGTTGACGGGCTGGCCACGCTGTGCTTGCTTAAATAACGTAAAAAAATTAGTAGTCGTTTGTTCGGCAATTTTATTTAAAGAACAATCCCGCAATTGTGCTAAACATTCGGCAACATAACGCACATAGGCGGGCTGATTCGGTTTACCACGAAATGGATGAGGTGCTAGATAAGGGGAATCCGTTTCAATTAACACACGTTCCAAGGGTACTTTTTGCGCGATAGCTTTTAACTCAGCCGCATTTTTAAACGTTAAAATACCAGAAAAAGAAATATAAAAATTTTCTTTAATGGCACTCTCGGCCATGCTTAAATCTTCTGTAAAACAATGAAGTACACCACCCACCTGCTGTGCACCCTCTTCTCTTAAGATGTTTAATGTCTCTTCACGCGCCTGTCGAGTATGTACAATCAGTGGTTTATTCACCGCAATGGCGGCACGAATATGCTGACGAAAACGTTGTTGTTGACATTCTTTTTGTGTATTTTCGCGATAATAATCCAGACCCGTCTCGCCTATCGCCACAACCAAGGGATGCTGTGCGAGCTTAATTAATTCATCCAACGTGGCTTCTTCCGCGACTTGTTCGGTGGGATGGACACCCACTGATGCAGAAACCTCTTTAAACTGTTCAGCAATCGCTAACACTGCTGGAAAATTAGCTAAGTCAATACACACACACAGAAAATGTAATACGCCTTGTTCTCTAGCAAAATCCAGGCAAGCATTGAGATCTTTTTTAAAATAATCGAGATCCAACCGATCCAGATGGCAATGTGAGTCAACTAACATGATTTACCTTGTAAAGCCCAACGAGAAAACAGATCTTCTAACATTAAGGAGAGATTCAGCGTAATTTTAGTTGTGTGCGCCTGTAATGCCATGACACTATCAAAATATTGCAACAAAAAATTCGTCGACAAACACGCCGCTAAATGCGTTAGCGCGTCTTCTATAGCCGTATATCCACTCAGTAACTGGCATTTTAGCAATTCGCTGACGACATTTAACAACGTAGATAATAATTGCTGTGCATCCGTTTTTACATAACGTGCGGCACATTGGATCGGATCCATGCCTTGATTTAATAACTGTGCTAATGCCGCCACTAAATCAGTATAAAATAAATAATAATTCTGCTGTGCATACGTCATTGCGAGCAACGGTGCGCCAGCGGATAAATGGTAAAGTTTATCGACCGGTGCGGACGCTGGAAGTTCCTGCGCTAACCAAACCATCGCTAGCGATTTTTCTGGAGGGAGAAAACGAATCACCTGGCAACGACTTCGAATAGTCGGTAACAAGCGTTCAACTTTTTCTGTCAGTAAAATAAATAATGAACGCTCACTGGGTTCTTCTAAATTTTTCAATAAGGCTTGACTGGCGGCCAATAGCAAACTATCTGCCGGGTTAATCACAATAATTTTATACGCGGCTTGACTGGTATGATTTAGTTTTTCAATGACATCACGTACTTGATCAATGTTAATCCCTCGCTTCGATTTCTCTGTAGCAAGCAAACACAGATCTGGATGTGTACCCGCAGCCACTAGTACGCAATCACGACAATGCTGACAAGCAAACTGTATACTCTTCGCACTTGGATTTTTACATAATAAGGTTTTAGCAAAATTTGCTGCAAATAAAGTTTTACCTAAACCCGCTTGTCCTACCAGTAACAAGGCATGGGGTAAACGGTTCTCTTGATGACAGCGATACAGTTGCTGCCATTGTTTGGTTTGCCATGGCAAAGGCGCTAAGTAATTATTCATCAGACTTTATCCATAACGTTAATAATTGCTCCAAAACCTTTTTAATTTGTTTTTGCACATCCTTTAATGAACGACTCGCATCAATGATATGATAACAATCCGGCATTTGTTTGGCCCGTTCTAGGTAGCTAGCACGTGCACGGGTAAAGAAATCTTGCTTCTCCACTTCGATACGGTCTGCGGTTTTTCGATGATGCGTGCGCCTTAAAGCAATATCGACCGGTGCATCGAGTAACAAAACGGTATCCATTTTTAAATCTTGTTGCACCCATAACTGCAAACTACGAATAAAAGCTAAATCTAACCCTCTGCCACCACCCTGATAGGCGTAGCTGGTTTCGGTGAAGCGATCACAAAGCACCCAATCACCGCGCTGCAAGGCCGGTTTAATCACGTAATGAATATGCTGTGCGCGCGCCGCAAAAAATAATAATAGCTCGGTTTCAGGAATAATGGTCTCTGGTGAAAAATCAGATTGCAACACTAAAGCCCGTATCGCTTCGGCTACTTCTGTGCCACCCGGCTCACGCGTCACAGTAAGCGAGATACCCGCTTTCCGTAAATACTTGGCGACAAACTTAAGTTGTGTTGATTTTCCTACTCCTTCTATCCCTTCTAAGCTAATAAAGCGTGCTCGAGTGATTTGCATAACCCTTCCACATAAATATTTAAGCAATTATACGCATAATAGTAGAGGTTTCGCGATATGAATCCTTAATTTATTTTTCGATACTTGTTTGGGCTAAATAGGTCATGCTATTTTTTCATGCGAAAATTACTTGAAGAAACTATCAAAAATTTTACTGAAAAAATATTTCGATCGCTTAAACTTACCCCATCGATAGCTAGGTTGCTTTCTAAGTAAAAGTTAATTTAGTAAAGTCGCTAAACTGACTATATAACATTAGACATGTTATTATAAAAAAATAGGGAAGAAATAGGCAATTGCACTATAAGGAGGTTTATGCAAAGTCAATTAAGCAACACTGTTGCAGAAAAAAAGAATAATCTTTTATACCAGATGTTATCTGATTTAATTATAGAAAAAGAAGGAGCAAAGCTACTCAATAAAAATCTTTTAATCCAATTGTTAATACTAAAAATCTACCAACCCAGTAAATTTAAAGAAATAAAGGGGGGTTACTCCAATAATACTTACTATTACGCAGAGGAAAATCTCGTTTTACGTTTTCCAAAAGCGTATAATCCATTATTTCCTGAGCTATCGATAGAAGTACAAAATCTTATTCAAGCTAAATTGCTAAATTTAACCCCCTTAAAAACGATTGCTTATTATTCAAAATATAGCTTACTGGTCACAGAATTCATTCCTAGCTATCAGTCCTTTTCAGCCGCTGATTTTAAAAATCCCTGTAAATTAATCTCTCTAGCGCATTTAGTTAAAAAATTACATTATTCACAAGTAAAGTTTAAAAAAAATTCTGAAACCGCAATTTCTTTTATCGACGAATCCTCTCAATGTTTTCAAAATATTCAACCTATCTTAAATAAAAAAGATTATCAAATATTGAAAAAATTATTAGGTATTAGAAGCTTTCTTACTCGATTAAAATGTTTAAAAGTGCCTTCACATGGTGATTTACATCATTTTAATGTGATTGAAATGAATGGGCGCTTGCAATTGATTGATTGGGAACTCTCTAGCATGGAAGATCCGGCTTACGATATTTCGAGATTATTCTGCGTGACTGGCCTTAACACAAAGCAAAAAGAGATATTTTTGGAAACCTATAAAAATTCTTATAATATCATCTTATCCGAATTAGACGTCAAAAATTTAATTAAACGTATATTTCTTCATGAGTCCTTAAATTATTTTTCTATCGTTATTTGGGCAAGATATGCGATGCCTTTTTTTTACAAAGATAAACAAATCTTACTAAAAGAAGCTATCAAGCGCTATAAGGAAAAAGAAACGCTCATCCGTTATTAAACCTACTCACTGCAAAAAAGAGTTTTACTTAGTTTACCGTCAAGTAAAAACATTAAACTTTACCTTATAAATCATTCAATTTACAAAAAAATGAACGCATGGATTTACTTAAATACCAAAAACTTTGACAAGATCTCCTTTTCTTCACATAAGGATAGCGTTGATCGAGCTGATAAAGTTGTACCGCCATATTATGTTCGGCTAAATGTGCAGAAAACTGATGTGACCCATCACCTTTTGCAACAAAATATAAATTCTGGCTGTGATCCGGATGTAAAGCAGCCACTAGCGAAGCATAACTAGGACTCGCAATCGGTGTGGGCGGCAAACCTTTGCGCGTATAGGTATTATAGGGAGTATCTTTACGTAAATCTTCAATGGTTAACTTACCAGTATAATGCACACCTAAACCATAAATAACACTCGCATCGATCTGTAAAGGGATACCCGCCTGCAAACGACGCACAATCACACCCGCAATCATTGGCCGCTCTTTAGCGATTGCCGTTTCTTTTTCCACTAAAGAAGCGACAATCAGCGCTTGATAAGCTGTTTTATAGGGTAAATTAGCGGCACGATCCTTCCAAGCAGCCTGTAGTTTTTTTTCTAGCAATCGATAAGACCATTTTAATAAATCACTATCCTTGGCACCCGCACTAAAATAATAGGTTGCCGGATAAAATAAACCTTCAGGATTCTGCACCGGTAAACCCAAATTAGCTAAGACTTGTTCTGGAGACACGTGCTTGAGTTGATGTTTAACAGTCGATAAATTATTTAATGCACTGATTAATTGTTGAAATGTCCAGCCTTCTACTATCGTAAAACGATGGAAAATGGCTTTTCCAGCTAACATTTGATCCAATAATTGACCCGGCGTAGTACCAGGATCAAATTGGTACTCACCCGTTTTTAGTTTATTAGTCGCCCCTTTAACATAGGCTAATAACAAGAAAAAACGCGAATGTGACATATAACCTTGATTTTGTAAGTCCGTGAGTAAATGATGTACCGAGGCACCGGGTTTAAATACGATGTGTATTGTTTGCGTGGGATTTAAAGGGGATTCTAAAAACCGGTAATAATGCACAACAAAATAAGTAGATAAAAAAAAGACTAACAGAATGATTAATGCAACCAGCGTCAATCTTTTAGGCATAGGCGTTACAATCGAGCAAAAAGCAATGAAGCATTCGTTCCACCAAATCCAAACGAGTTAGAGAGCGCATAATCCATTTTTAATTCTTGTGGTACATTGGGAACAAAATTTAAATCGATATAATCATCATCGGGAATATTGAGTTCAGGTGGATTCCCGGGATTATCTAAATTAATCGTTGGTGGCACTTTTTGTTCTTTCAGTGCTAGAATAGTAAAAATTGCTTCAACTGCGCCCGCAGCGCCTAGTAAATGGCCGGTCATCGATTTAGTCGAACTAATCGCCATCTTTTTAGCATAATCACCAAATACGCGACGTATCGCTCTTAATTCTAAATAATCACCTTGCAATGTGGAAGTCGCATGCGCATTGATATAAGCCACTTTTTCTTTATCGATATTGGCGTCATGCAAAGTATTTAACATCGCTGTCATGGCCCCCTGCCCGTCTGGTGCGGGACTGGTCATATGATAAGCATCCGCACTCATACCAAAACCCACTAATTCGGCATAGATAGGTGCATTGCGTTGTTTAGCGCGTTCATATTCTTCTAAGACTAAAATACCTGCACCGTCACCTAACACAAAGCCATCACGAGCTTTATCCCATGGGCGACTTGCAGCTTGTGGATCTTTATTACGATTAGATAACGCTCGACAAGCAGAAAATCCACCTAAGCCTAAAGGAGTCGTCGCCATTTCCGAACCACCCACCACCATGACATCCGCATCCCCATACAGAATAGTTCTGGCACCTAAACCAATATTGTGTGTACCCGTAGTACACGCAGTTACCACGGCAATGTTTGGTCCACGTAATCCATAACGAATCGAAATTTGGCCCGCTAGCATATTGGTAATAGCGCCCGGTATAAAAAAGGGAGATATTTTGCGCGGGCCTCCTTGTTCTAATTTACTGTTGTTTTCTTCAATAAAAGGTAATCCACCAATACCAGAACCGACTGCTACACCAATACGATCCGCATTTTTTTCAGTGATTTCTAGTTTTGAATCCGCCATCGCTTCTATTGCAGCCGCTAAACCATATTGAATAAATAAATCCATTTTTCGGCCATCTTTCGCCGAAATACCATAATTTTCAGCTTGAAAAGCTCGCACGCTAGCAGAAATTTGACAGGGGAAAGCGGAAACATCAAATGCGGTAATTGTAGAAACTCCACTTTTACCTGCCAATATTGCTTCCCAAGTAGTTTTGGTATTAAGACCTAACGGTGTCATCATCCCAACACCGGTTACCACTATACGTCGCTTTTTCTTCACGTTACCGCCCCCTTCAAATGAACTGGCTTATATTCTGGTGCTGCTTACTGCTGCTTATTGTTTTATATGGAGTTTATTCTTCAGTTTCTTCTGAGCTTTCTGTTTCGACTTTATGTTGTTTGATGTAATCGACTGCTTGTTGAATGGTACGGATTTTTTCAGCTTCTTCATCTGGGATTTCGGTATCGAACTCTTCTTCCAATGCCATCACTAATTCGACGGTGTCTAAGGAATCAGCACCCAAATCATCCACAAAAGAAGCTTCCATAGTGGCCTCTTCTTCTTTTATTTCAAGTTGATCAACCACTACCTTCTTTACACGCTCTTCAATTGTACTCACTGAGAATCTCCCCTATTTAGTATAAATAAAACCTGTCGCTTAGTTTATTCAATTATTGAGTGAACGCAAGTCACTTTACTTAAATTAAGCAATTAAGTTTAGCCGCTTACAAACTAAACTTATGTTGGAACCCTATTCTGATCAATTCATATACATTCCACCATTAACATGTAAAGTGTTTCCAGTCACATAATCGGCCCAATCAGAAGCTAAAAATACACACGCATGAGCGATATCCTGAGCTGCGCCTAATCGTTTGACTGGAATTTTTTCCAGCAATGAGGTGCGTTGATTTTCATTTAATTGACGAGTCATATCCGTTTCTATAAATCCTGGCGCGACAACATTGACAGTAATATGGCGCGTTGCAACTTCTTGAGCCAATGCTTTGGTAAATCCAATTAACCCTGCTTTTGCCGCCGCATAATTAGCTTGACCGGGATTTCCTGTACAACCTACTATAGAAGCAATATTAATAATACGTCCATATTTCGCTTTCAGCATCGGTTTTAAACACGCTTGTGTTAACTTAAAAACAGCACTTAAATTAGTATCTATCACGGCATTCCATTCATCGACTTTCATACGCAGTAACAGATTATCACGGGTAATGCCCGCATTATTCACTAATATATTAGGTAAGCCAAATGCGTGTAATTCGGTCATTAAATTTTTTATCGACACTTCATCGTTTAAATTGAGTACTAAACCTTTTCCTTTTAAGCCTTGCTCATGGAATGCATGGGAAATTTTTTCAGCTCCGGCAGCGGTAGTGGCGGTCCCTGCAACCAGTGCACCTTGTTGCGCCAACCCTACTGCAATTGCAGCACCAATACCGCGGCTGGCACCCGTCACCAAGGCTATTTTACTCTTTAATAACATAAACCTTCCTTAACCAATTAAGGCTTCTTGTAGTATTTCCGGATCTTGTATCGAGAGTGTCGGTATCGATGTCATACGTTTATTCAAACCCGCTAACACTTTACCTGGACCACATTCAATAAATTCTTCGATCCCGTGTTTTTCAAGCGATTGTATTATTTCTACCCAACGCACAGGATTATATAATTGTTTGATTAAGGCTTTTTTTATCAGTATCGGATCGTGTTCAATACTTGCATCAACATTATTGACGACAGGGATATGGGGAACAGAAATATGAATGGTTTGCAACGTTTCAGCCAAATGTTCAGCCGCGGGTTTCATTAAAGCACAATGCGAAGGGACGCTGACTGGAATACGTTTCGCTAGTTTAGCACCGGCTTGTTTAGCCTGTTCCAACAATCGATCGATCGCAGCCGCATCCCCTGCTACCACCGTTTGACCGATGGAATTATAATTAGCCGGCGCTAAGACTTGACCTTCAGCTAATGAGTCGCATAAAACCTGCAATTTACCATTATCTAAACCGACAATAGCTGCCATCGCACCCGCACCCGGTGGGATTGCTGCTTGCATTAAACGCCCACGTTCGGCTACCAGACGTACAGCGATCAAAAAATCCAACGCCCCGGCACACACTAAGGCTGAATATTCACCTAAACTATGGCCCGCCATAAACGTCGGTTTTACGCCTCGCTGTTGCTGCCAAACCCGCCATAAAGCCACACTGGCTACCAATAAAGCGGGCTGTGTGTTTTCCGTTTGATCAAGTGCCGCTTCCGGACCCTTCTGGCACAACTCCCACAAGTCAAACTTTAGGACTTGTGAAGCCAGCGCAAATGTTTCTTGAATTAAAGGGTACTCTTTCGCAAACTCAGCTAACATTCCTAATGTTTGCGAACCTTGGCCTGGAAAAATAAATGCAACTTTTTTATTCATAATTACTTTATCCATAATTACTCACTCAAATTGAACTTTACAAAATCACATAGTTTATGAGGTTCTAGGGCAAATAGGGTTTCATTCAATAACGTACTAAAGCAGAACCCCACGTTAAGCCTGCGCCAAAACTTTCCATTAACAATAATTGTCCGCGTTGGACGCGACCGTCACGCACGGCGACATCTAAGGCTAACGGAATAGAAGCAGCAGAAGTATTGCCATGTTGATCCAACGTAACAACAACTTGCTGTAGAGTCATTTTAAGTTTATTCGCCATGGCTTGAATAATTCGTAAATTAGCCTGATGCGGTATTAACCAATCAATATCTTTTTTATTTATTTTATTCGCGGTTAAGGTTTCCTCTAAGACTGCACTTAATTTGTTAACCGCAATTTTAAACACTTCACTGCCTTGCATTTTAAGATGCGGAACATCACCTTTTTTTAAGCCTGTACCTAATGATAATAAATCTTTATATGATCCGGCTGCATGCAGATGCGCAGAAATAATTCCTGGTTCTTTAGCGGCTTGAAGTACCACTGCACCGGCACCGTCACCAAATAAAATACAGGTAGATCGATCTTCCCAATTAATAATATTGGACATACTTTCACTGCCTATCACTAAGGCAGTTTCAACCACGCCATTACGGATAAATTGATCCGCAACACTTAAAGCATAATTAAAACCAGCACAGGCCGCTACAATATCAAAGGAAGGACATCCATCTTCACCCAACTCGGCTTGTACTAAACAAGCAGTGCTGGGGAAAAACTTATCGGGAGTACTCGTGGCAACAATAATTAACTGTATATCCTTAGCGACCATTTCAGCGGCTAACAAGGCTTGCTTTGCTGCTGCAGCCGCCATACTCGCCGTGCTATCGTTAGGACCGATAATACGACGCTCGCGTATGCCAGTACGTTCAACTATCCATTCATTCGTGGTAGCCACCTTCTTCTCGAGCTCGGCATTGGTTAATATCTTTTCTGGTAAATAACTGCCCGTGCCTGCAATACGTGAATATTTCATAAAGACTGTTCAGATTCCTTCAATAAACCGGTTACTTGTTCGCGTATCCGTTCGGGAATATTTTTTTGTACTTCCAAGATCGCTTCATTGATAGCATTTTTAAATGCCAATATATTGGCACTCCCATGACTCTTAATCACTATGCCGCGCAAACCCACCAAACTAGCACCGTTATAATGGGCGGGATCAAATTGTTTACGTAACCCTTTCAATACATGCAAAGCCATTAAGCCAGAAAGACGTGAAAACCAATTACGATTAAAGGCTAGTTTAATATAATGACTCATTAATTTTGCCACCCCTTCAGTTACTTTCAATGCCACATTACCGACAAAACCATCACATACGATGACATCCGCCAACCCTTGATAAATCTCATCGCCTTCGATATAGCCGATATAATTGATATGCGCATTCTTTAATAATTCCGCCGCCTTTTTAACCTGTTCATTACCTTTTATTTCTTCAGAACCAATATTCAATAAGGCCACTCGTGGACTGGGAATATTATCAATCTCAGAACTTAATACTGAACCCATAACGGCAAATTGTAGTAGATGTTCAACCTCGGTATCGACATTCGCACCCAAATCTAAGACGCGTACTTTGGTTTGTTCTTTCATCGTAGGAAGCATCGCACTAATAGCCGGTCTATCGATGCCCGATATGGTTTTCAATACAAAACGGGCTGTCGCCATGAGTGCACCGGTATTGCCGGCACTGACACAAGCCTGAGCCTCACCTTCTTTGACTAAATTAATCGCAACACGCATCGAAGAATCTTTTTTATTACGCAACGCTAAAGCCGGAGCTTCATCCATCGATACCACCTGGGTCGCGGAATGTAACGTCAATTGACTGGACGCTGGCTTGATTTTTGCCAGTTTCAGCTGATTTTGCAAATTATCCAAGTCACCGACAAGAATAATATGTAGCTCTGGCTCTTCCTGAAGAGCCAGAATCACAGCGGGTACTATGACGGAGGGGCCGTAATCGCCTCCCATAGCATCTATAGCAAGAGTATAACGAGACATTTTACAGGTGTTATTCCTTAACGTTTAGTACCTTTTTTCCACGATAATAACCATCTTTGGTGATATGGTGACGAATATGCCTTTCTCCACTAGTCGCATCGATAGAGATAGCGGGAGAAGTTAAGGCATCATGCGCACGGCGCATGTTTCTTTTGGATCGAGATTTACGTGATTTTTGGACTGCCATGAGGGCCCTCTTATATATAAGGAATTCTATAAAGAGGCATATTATGGGGGCTGATGGTCGAAAAAACAACCGGTGTTTTTATTTCACTTCAGCAACTTTTACTAAGTCCTGATACTTCAATAGCAATTGTTCACGGGTTTCTTTATGGTCAGGATTAACGACGATACAAGCTACCGGGCAAACCTCAACACACTGCGGGGCATCAAAATGACCCACACACTCTGTACATTGATGGAACTTAATTTCATAAATAAACTCACCCTGAATGATCGCGTCATTAGGGCATTCGGGCTCACAAACATCACAATTGATACAATCATCGGTTATTAATAAAGCCATCTCACCCCTGTTCTTAGCATTTTGTTTGTTTAAATTTGGTTTGTAAAGCCTCTGCGACAACTGCCGGGACAAACTGTGCCACATCGCCTCCGAGACCGGCAATTTCTCTGACTAAGTTAGCAGAGATAAAAGAATGCTGCTCGGCCGGAGTTAAAAATAAGGTTTCCAAATTAGGCATCATTTTCCGATTCATACTTGCTAATTGAAATTCATACTCAAAATCAGAAACTGCACGTAGACCGCGTAAAATGACGTGTGCGTTATATTCTTTCGCGCAATTGATTAACAAACCATCAAAACCATGTACCTGTACATTATTAAGATCGTTTAACGCTTGTTTAGCTAAATGGATGCGTTCATCCACAGAAAAAGCCGGTACTTTACTCGGATTCTTCGCCACCGCAACGATAACAGTTTCAAACAAACGTGCAGCACGTTGCACTAAATCAAGATGGCCATTGGTCATCGGATCAAAAGTTCCGGGATAGATTACTTTGATTTTCATGAGTGCATCATATTTTAGGGAGACCGAAAAAAAATCCTAAAAATATTAAACCACCTATCCAAGCATTATTCAAAAAAGCTTTAAAACACGCTTCAGGTTTTCGATCTTTAATTAAAAAATGTTGATAGATCAATAAAGCCACTACTAACACCAACATCACATAATAAACCCAATACACCTTTAAGTAGAAGCCGATAAGGCTTAATAATAAAACAAAGACTGTCTCTAAAATGGCAATAAAAACCACTTCACGCTGACCCAATGCCAGCGCACTGGATTTAATGCCCACGCGCCTGTCATCGTCTCTATCCACCATGGCGTAGATGGTATCATAAGCAACACACCAACCATAAGCGGCCAAAAATAATAACCAAGCAATAGCCGGTATTTTCCCGGTTTCTGCAGCAAAAGCCATTAAGATGGACCAAGCGCCAAATACGATCCCTAAAAATAATTGTGGCCATTCAATATAGCGTTTGGTAAACGGATAGATAGCCATCATGACCACGGCGATTCCGGCCAGCTCTATGGTTAAGTCATTCAATTGGTACACCACAAGAAACGCTAGTAAGCTTAAAACAAGTAATATAAGCACCGCTGCTTTCAAACTCACCGCACCGGTCGCTAACGGTCGATGTTGCGTTCTTGCCACAAAACCATCCAGATTTCTATCCGCAATATCATTCATCACACAACCGAGTGATCGTGTTAGCACCGCACCGATTATAAATAAAGCAAGGATTTTAAAATCTACGGCGCCCGCACTCGCAATCCATAACGCCCATAACGCAGGCCACAATAATAAAAATATCCCTATGGGTTGATGCAATCGAAGCAACGCAATATAAGCTCGCCAACGTGGTAGGTAGTTCATGCTGCTTATCGTATAATAGGATTAGCCACACTGCAAAGCATCGATAATGGGTATACTATATAAAATTTGATGATCTTCATTCACAAGGAGCGTTGTTCATGTTGAAAAAAATCAGGACTACGATTTGCTCACAGGCATTGGATTTTTGGCAAGGCATCGTGAAAATGAAGCGACCGGAGTGTATTAATAACCCTAAAGATTGCGAGTTAAACGACAATACAGACAAAAATTCAATGGTTAAGCGTATACTTTTCATTTTTTCAGGTTGCTTCCCTTTAGTAGCTAGTGCGTCTATTCCTGGATTTTATCTCTTAGGTCAACTCGGCACAGCCGACACACACCAAGAAGCAACTAATGCCGCTGCGCAATCTATTAATAGTAAAATGGCTTTCACCGGCCGCATCGCTGGCGGTTATCAATTTAATCAAAACGTCGCTTTTGAAATGGGTTACACGCGGTTTTCTGATGTTGATTTTTCCGGCGTCGGTGGTGTACCCGGCCAAAACGTTTCTTTAAGGGAAAAAGCTATTGATTTTATGGCTAAACCGATGTTACCTATTTCGAGTAATGTCAATCTTTATGCCAAATTAGGTTTAGCCTATCTTAAAGCAAATGGTTCTGCTCTCGTCAATGGTCGGAATTATCTAGGTTATTCCGATAGCTGGAATCCCAGTTTCGGTCTCGGTCTTAGCTATGATATTACACCGTTTGTACCGCTCGATTTAGCATGGACACGCATCCAAGGTGTCGGTGGTGGTAACAGCCTACCCAGTACCGATTTTTATTCGATAGGTTTAGCGTATTATTTTGGTTAACGCGTTGCATTGAAAATAGAGTTTAGCTTTATCTTTTATCTGTGCTTATCGTTTTTCATAAACTATTTTTTAACTGTTTAATCATTTATTATTAGGAGGCATTATGCAAAAAAGAAATACAACCGCCTTATTGCTGGTGAGTACAATGACTATTTTCAGCACGCAAAGTGTACATGCTGAAATGCCCGGTTTTTATGCCGGCGCACAAGTCGGTTATGCGAATAGTCATATCAATACGACTAATTTAGTCACGGTAAATAATGGAACGTCTCCGGTGCCGTTACCGGATCTGAATAACCTTGCTTTAGCCTATCGCCTCAGTTTTGGTTATCAATTTGATCGACATTGGGCAATGGAATTTGGTTATCGCCATTTTAGTAACGCCGATATTTCACTCGGCACAAATAATTACATCGCCAGTGCATCCAGCAAATCCAGTGCATTCGATTTAACTGCAAAAGGAATACTTCCCGTCACCACTAAATTAAGTCTTTATGGAAAATTAGGCATTGCTTATCTACGCCCTAACTCACAAGGAAGTTTAATTATCATTAATGCTCCTTACAACGGCACAACGAATAGCTATTCTAAAACCTTAGAACCAACGTTTGGTTTAGGAGTGAGTTATGCATTGAAACCGAATGTTCCTGTCGAATTTTCTTGGAATCGTATCCAAAAAATAGGGGGTAGTAATCATGCGCCGAGCAGCGATTTTTACTCACTCGGCGTGTCGTATTATTTTGGATAATGTCTGCATACAACATGCCATCTATGGAAGTACATTAAAATAGCTAATGAAAGAAAAACTTTTTAATAACCTACTTTTTGTATTTCGCAGTATTTCTTACAAATTGACATTAATTCATATTAACGATTAAATAGTAAACTCCAATAATAATATTCCCGTGGAGAAAATAATAACAATGCTTAAAAAAATACTCATTACCAGTGTCTTAACAGCAAGTGCATGTGCTGTGATGAATGCTAATGCGGCACTTCCAGTGGGTTTATATGTAAGCGGTCAGACCGGTTACGCCGACACTCACATGAAATCTCGTCTCCCGTCACCGACTGGAATTGCCTTAGAAAATGACGGACTGACAGGTCGTTTGGCGATTGGTTATAAAGTCACGCCTAATTTTGCCTTAGAATTAGGTTACTTACAGTTGTCTGAAGGAAAATCATACTTTCCTAAACAAAATATCACCTTATACAATAAGCAACATGCTATCGACGTCGCTGCTAAAGGCATTTTACCCATTACCAGCAATGTTAATATTTATGGGAAATTGGGTGTCGCTTATTTAACTACCGAATTAAAAGAGGATACTACCTTAGATGGGACACCTACGTCTATCGATCTCAATTCCGTTGAAGGAATTGCAAAACATAAATGGGCTCCTGAAGTGGCTATCGGCATGGGTTATGACATCACACCTAACGTGACGGTCGATACCTCATTAACACACATCCAACCTTTGGGAAGCAATCGTCCTGGTAACATAGACTTCTTGGCTGTCGGTGTCGGTTATCGCTTCGGCTAAACTTAGCTTACAAGCAAATATCTAAAAAACCCCTAATTAGGGGTTTTTGCTTTTGTGTTCGTTAAAGAATAAAACTCACCTCAACACTGCGGCGATTAGAGTCGAGATTCACGAGTATTACTGAAAAAAACGACTTTCCTCGCATACGTTATGCTTAACCCATTAAATAAAAATAGAAAGTTTACATTTTAAAAAAATTTTTCACAAAAACAAAAAAATAAAATAAAGAAAATTTTTTTATGCCAGACGTTGACAATAAACCAATCTAATTGTTTAATAGTTGCTCGTTTAACTAGTTAAATCCTTTCAGGAGAATAATAATAATGTTTAAAAAAATTCTAAATACATCTGTATTAGGTGTTTCTGTATTAGGCGCTATGGCAGCGAATGCTGCTGCACCGGGTGTATACGTCACAGGCCAAGTCGGTTATGCCAATACCCAGATGGGTAACAAAACCGATACCGCTAATCTTCTTCATAATAAAGATAAAGCTGAAGCTAATAACCTATCCAATAATGGTTTAGCAGGTCGTTTAGCACTAGGTTATCAATTTAACCAAAATTTTGCGGTAGAAGTAGGTTACCTACAATTAGGTCAAAGGAAAGTTAATGTACTTGTAAGCCCAGAACAATCATCATTAAAATTACGACAAAATGCACTCGATTTAGTGGGCAAAGGCATTATCCCTATCAGTAACAACATTGATGTCTACGGTAAACTCGGTGTTGCTTATCTAACCAGTGATATTAAGGAAACGGTTAAAGAAGGTGGACACTCTACTACCACGTATGATCTTAATGATGTCGCTGGGGTTAACAAACACCAATGGGCGCCAGAAGCCGCTATTGGCGTCACCTATGACATTACACCAAATGTATCTGTAGATACTTCTTGGACACACATCCAACCTTTAGGCAAAAACCGACCCGGTAACATCGACTTTGTTGCTGTCGGTCTCGGCTACAATTTTGGCTAAATCTTCGTTTAACCCCCCAAAAAAACCATTTTTAAGGGGGTTTTTTAATTAAGATAACTATTCTTGATTAAAAAATTAAGCTAATTAGTACCTCTATCTAAGTTTTTAGTTATTGGTATTAATTGACAATAAAACTAAATCTAATTGTTTAATAGTTGCTCGTTTGACTAGTTAAACTCTTTCAGGAGAATAATAATAATAATGTTTAAAAAAGTTCTAACCACAACGGTGTTAGGTGTTTCTGTTTTAAGTGCAATGGCAGCGAATGCAACAACGCCTAGTCTCTATGTCACCGGCCAAATTGGTTATGCCAATAACAATATGAAATTAAAATCGAATGATAAACTTCCAAATAATAATTTATCAAACTCGAGCTTGGCTGGCCGAGTAGCGATTGGTTATCAGTTTAATCAAAACTTCGCATTAGAAGCGGGTTATTTTCGAACTAATCAAAAGCAAATCACTCTTGTTACGGATAGTCAAAAGGGCCTAGTCGTAGGTGATGTAGCGCTCGATCAAAATGCCATTGACTTAGTAGCTAAAGGTATCCTACCTGTTAACAGTAACCTTAACGTTTATGGTAAATTAGGTGTCGCCTATGTGACGACTGATTTTAGCCTTAACTCAGATGATGAAAGATTTGGCCCTACCATTCAAAACATTGCTAAGCGCAAATGGGCTCCAGAAGCGGCAGTTGGCGTGAGCTACGATATTACTCCAAATGTATCTTTAGATACCTCTTGGACACACATCCAACCTTTAGGTAAAAACCGACCCGGTAACATCGATTTTGTTGCTGTCGGTCTCGGCTACAATTTTGGTTAAACCTTTGTTTAAACCTTAAAACTCAAAAAAAACCCCTTTTTTAAGGGGTTTTTCTTTTCTATCACGCAAGCATATAGCCCTTATTATTAGATTAGTGTGCTATGGAGGCTATCAGGCGATAAAGGGGGGTGACCTGAAATCCCTATTATATGAATATAATTTTCCAGCTAAAAGGCCGGATTGATGCTCCTTCACTTGAACTTTATCAATATATTTGATAAAAAAAGTTGACAGATATTTATACAAGTGATAAATAAGACCTGTTTAACTAGTTAAACCTTTAAGAGGAAAATAATAATATGTTAAAAAAAATAATCGCAGTAAGTGTATTAGGCGTTTCGGCGTTTGGTATGGTGGCTGCTAATGCAACTACTCCAGGCGTTTATGTTGAAGGCCAAGTAGGTTATGCCAAAACCGGCAAGCACTTTGTAAAGCCTTTTCCTTCAGGAAAAGTTTCTTCCAAATATCAAGGTGGTTTAGCGGGTCGTTTAGCTATTGGTTATCAATTCAACCCAAACTGGGCGGTTGAAATGGGTTATTTACAATTAGCTCAGCAAAAAGCTAATGTAAAATCTAGTCTGGCCAAGCAATCGGTCACACTGAATCAACATGCTTTTGATGTCGTTGGAAAGGGTATCCTCCCTATCACCAGTAAGTTTGATGTCTATGCTAAAGTAGGTATGGCTTATTTAGTCAATGATCTAAAAGGTAATGTAGTGAATGGGCAATCAATTGTTAGACCACTGGCTAAACATAGCTGGGCACCTGAAGCAGGTGTGGGCGTTACTTATAATATAACTTCTAATGTGTTTATTGATACTGCTTTTACGCATATTCAACCCATTGGTAAAAATCAGCCGAATAACATTAATATGGCCACAGTAGGTCTAGGATTTACTTTCGGTTAAAAATCACCAAACACACATTCAGTGATAAAAAAACCCCTGTTCTAGGGGTTTTTCTTTTATAATCTGTGTCTTTTGCCAATTCTTTATGCAAAATTCAACCATGACGGCTACCATCCTCGCTCGTTAAACTTCGCTTACCTAGCAAGGGTTTCAAATACTGACCGGTATAAGAAGTTAGTTGTTTTGCGACCTGCTCGGGCGTACCCACACAGACTATCTCGCCGCCTTTACTGCCTCCTTCTGGACCGAGATCAATAATCCAATCAGCGGTTTTAATCACATCCAAATTATGTTCAATCACCACCACCGTATTACCGCGCTCGCGCAAACGATATAAAACCTTCAGTAATTGTTCTATATCATAAAAATGTAAACCCGTCGTTGGCTCATCCAAAATATAGAGTGTACGACCCGTATCACGTTTACTTAATTCTTTAGCCAGTTTGACGCGCTGTGCTTCGCCTCCTGACAAAGTGGGCGCGCTTTGACCGAGGTGCAAATAGCCTAGACCTACTTCGATCAAGGTCTGTAATTTTCGTGCCAATACCGGCACCGGATTAAAAAACTCATGTGCATCTTCTACGGTCATTTCTAGAATTTGATAAATATTTTTCCCTTTATAATATATTTCTAAGGTTTCACGGTTATAACGCTGACCTTTGCAGATATCACATTGCACATAAACATCCGCTAAAAAATGCATTTCTACCTTAAGTACACCATCGCCTTCACACGCTTCACAGCGACCCCCTTTCACATTAAAACTAAAACGCCCTGCCATATAACCACGCGAACGCGCTTCAGGCGTGGCAGCAAAGAGTTCCCGTATGGGTGTAAACAAACCAATATACGTAGCAGGATTCGAGCGCGGCGTGCGACCTATGGGACTTTGATCAATATCAATGACTTTATCCAATTGTTCTAAACCGGTGATAGCTTGATACGGCGCAGCTTGCGGTAAAATAGCCGCATTCAATTTTTTAGCAGCCAGTGGATATAAAGTATCATTGATTAACGTCGATTTGCCCGAACCCGACACGCCAGTAATACAGGTCATTAAACCCAAAGGAATTTCAACATCCATCTGTTTTAAGTTATTACCGCTTGCACCTGATAGTTTGATGACGTGATTTTTATCGAGTTTGTGTCGTTTTTTAGGGCATTCGATACGTCGCTCACCGGATAAATATTGACCCGTTAATGAATTTGGATTTCGCATAATCGCGGCCGGTGATCCTTGCGCAATCACACGACCACCATGCACACCGGCGCCTGGTCCCATATCGACGACATAATCTGCGTGTCGTATCGCTTCTTCATCATGCTCGACAACTATCACCGTATTCCCTAAATCGCGCAATCTAAGTAAAGTACTTAATAAACGGCCATTATCGCGTTGATGTAATCCTATCGATGGCTCATCGAGAATATACATGACACCCACTAAACCTGAGCCGATTTGACTAGCTAAACGTATCCGTTGCGACTCACCACCAGATAAGCTATCTGCACTCCGATCCAGTGACAGATAATTTAAACCAACATCAATTAAAAAACTTAAACGATCGATAATTTCTTTTTGTAAACGTGAAGCAATCTGTGCCCGTTGACCAGACAAATTTAATTTTTCAAATAATTCTTTTAATTTATCGAGGGGTAAAGCAACCCAATCAGTAATCGCTTTATTGGCAATAAAAACATGCCGCGCAGCAACATTAAGACGGGTGCCATGACAACTACTACAGGGTTTAGAAGCTAAATAGCGGGCTAAATCTTCTCGCACCGAATGTGATTCCGTCTCTTGATAACGACGTTGCATCACTGGTATCACCCCTTCAAAGGGCTTTTTCTTATTATAGACATAGCCTTTTTCACTCTCATAGTGAAATTTTATTTCTTCTTTACCACTACCATATAAAATAATTTTTTGAATAGTATCTGGTAATGCATTAAAAGGTGACTCTAAAGAAAATTGATAATGCTTAGCTAAAGTCGATAATAACAAAGAATAATAAGGGTTTTGTGCATCCCATCCCCGAATTGCACCGTGTGTGATACTTAACTCCGGTTGTGGTATGACTTTTTCAGCATCAAAAATCAGCTCATGGCCTAAGCCATCACACTGTGGACAAGCGCCGGCTGGATTATTAAAAGAAAACAAACGTGGCTCTAACTCGCTAATACTATAGCCACACTCAGTGCATGCAAAACGTTCCGAAAAAACCAATTCTTGCTTCGTTTTTCCTGCCGTATCTTGCACGATCACCGTCACTAAACCTTCGCTCAAGGATGCCGCAGTAGCTAAAGACTCACTCAAGCGTAAGCGATTTTCTGGCTTTATTTTTAGCCTATCTACCACCACATCGATGCTATGCTTTTGTTTTGCACTTAAACGGGACACTTGATCCAATTCGACCAATTCCCCATCAATTCGTGCCCGTAAGTAACCTTGGCTACGTAATTCATCCAATAAGGGTTTAAATTCACCTTTCCGTCCTTGTACTTTCGGCGCCAAAATAAGTAGGCGTGTCTCATTCGGCAAAGCCATCAAAGTGTCAACCATCTGACTGACACTTTGCGCAGCGAGACTGGTGTTATGTACAGGACAACGTGGCTCACCTATTCGGGCAAATAATACACGCAAATAATCATAAATTTCAGTGACCGTACCCACTGTCGATCTCGGATTATGAGAGGTTGATTTTTGATCAATAGCGATCGCGGGAGAAAGCCCTTCAATATGATCGACATCCGGTTTCTCCATCATGGACAAAAATTGCCGGGCATAAGACGACAGAGATTCTACATAACGACGCTGACCTTCAGCATATAAGGTATCAAACGCTAACGAAGATTTACCTGAACCGGATAATCCAGTCACCACAATTAATTGATCACGTGGAATATCCAGATCAATATTCTGAAGATTATGGGTGCGAGCACCACGAATGCGAATTGTATCCATAGATAAACATGAAAGCTCTGGTACAAAAGTTAAAAACTTTATCAACCTTTGTGGAAACCCCACACTATAACCTTGAAAATAACGAAAAGAAACCTTTAAAAAACTCCTTTTTATTGCTTTCTTTTTTACGCTACAAGCTTTAGAATTTATAGTTGTTTTGATTTTGTTACTGTGGGAGTATTCAAACATGGCCAAAGGTATTAATAAGGTTATTTTAATCGGCAACTTAGGTGCTGATCCGGAGATTCGTCATATGCCTAACGGTGCGGCGGTTGCTAATATTAATCTAGCCACCAGCGAAAGCTGGAAAGACAAAAATACCGGTGAACTTCAAGAACGCACCGAATGGCATCGTGTCGTTTTATTCCAACGCCTTGCTGAGATTGTCGCCGAGTATTTAAAAAAAGGCTCTAAAGTTTATATTGAAGGTCGCTTACAAACACGTAAATGGCAAGATAAAACGACCGGTCAAGATCGCTACACCACCGAAATTATTGCCAATGAAATGCAAATGTTAGACAGTCGCAGCGGCGGTGCGACAGGCAGCGAGCCCCCCCTTTCTACCACACAGAATACTTCCGCTACGCGACCCAAACGCGAAACTACCCCATTACCTGAAATGGCCAGCGAAGCATTTGATGACGATATTCCTTTTTAGCTGATCATTTTTCGTTTCAACGCTCTCCGAATACAAACGTTGCAGGCGCTGTATATAAATTGTACAGCACCTAGCGCCATTAAAATGAGTTAACTTGATTTATCTGTCGACTTGGCTAATCTTTTTATAAGGAACATTTATTCTCAAAGAAGAGTGTAAACGAGGAGAGAGGATTATGAAATATTTAATTGCTTGGTTATTAGGCATCCCTATTGCTGTATTGTTACTTATTTGGTTATTCAGTCATCTATTTTAAAATCTAACTCTATATAGAATAAAATTTACACTCAAAAATGCTCCAGGTTTATGATCCAGGTTCTCACTCACAGCAATTGGATTTTTGGCGAGTACCGTGAAGAAGATTGCGAGTTAAGCGGACGCAGACAAAAATTCAAGTGCGAAGAGTATATTTTCAAGTAGGAGTATTCATACTATGAAAGCAAAGTTATTTGTTATCTTAGGCTTAATCGCATTACCTATGGCCGCCACGATAGCCATGAGCAATCATCGTGCTATGCAAAAAGAAACCACGGGTCAATATGTTGACAGTAGTGTCATCACTTTAAAAGTAAAATCTAAACTATTAGCCGACCCTGCGATAAAAGGTCTTGCTATTTCAGTCATGAGTTATAAAGGTCAAGTCAAACTCACCGGTTTTGCGGATAATTGGTCACAAAAACAAAAAGCCGGTATGCTTGCTAAACAAGTCGAAGGTGTCACCGGTGTCACCAATAACATTGTTGTGAAAAAAATGCATCGCTAAGCTTGAACCGTATTTTTTTCCAGGTAAAAAATAAAAAAAGTTAATATAAAGAAAAACAAGGTTTAACCTTGTTTTTCTTATTTCTCACCCAACAACCCACTATCAAAAAACGCTGTATGAGAAAAATTAGTTTAAATTTGACTATAAATACTACGCGCTAAGCGCACACTTTTTACGTAATCACGTGTTTCTTTCCAAGGTAAAATTTCCACCCAAACATCTTTCGGTAATCGCTGATACAAACCTTGAAAGCGTTTAATCCGATTAGGACCCACGTTATAAGAAGCTGTTGCTAAAGTTGCATTACCATCAAATAATTTTAATAATTGTCTTAAATAAGTACTGCCTAAACGAATATTCTGTTCTGGATCGAGTAAATTGACTCGACGTAAAGCCAAATCACGCGCCAACTGCTTACCCGTACTCGGCATAATTTGCATTAAGCCTAATGCCCCTGCACTGGATTTAGCATTCCACATAAAAGCACTTTCTTGGCGCATAATCGCCCAGACCCAAGCCGAATTTAAATGCGTTTTACGCGCTGCAGCCAGTACTGAACGTCGATACGCAAAAGGGAAACGTAATCTAATATCATTGTGAATATTTGCTTTGCTGGCACCAACGATAGCTAAATCATACCAGCCCCATTGTTTAGCCAATTGTGCAGCCGCTTCGCGTTCTGGCACACTTAAGCTATCCAATGCCCATAACCATTCCTGGCGTGCCTCACCAACAAAACCTAAGGCCAGCAATTCTTTAGCACGTTGTATAGCTGAATTATTTTTCAGCGCTTGACGATCACCCACCCTGCTGCGCGTAGTAGGATGATAGTTTAATTTCAAACGTTGACTCGCTAACACACCATAATAATCAACCTCTTTAGCTAGGCTTGCATAAATGCTATTCGCCGCTGCGGTTTGTTGTGTCTCCGCTAATGCCCTCGCCCGCCAATATCGCCAACACGCTTGGTGTTGTTCTTTTCGTGATAGATGATCCAACCAAAAAAGCACTTTCTCCCATTGACCCGTTAATAAACTATTTCGTACCCGCCACTCACGTAACGTCGCATCTGCATAAGCCGGTTTAATTTGTTTTAACCAATCACCTGCTGTGCTGTGACCTCGCCTGGCTAAACCGACAGCTAAATCGGCTAATATCCTCTGTTTTTCTGATTCGGTTAAATCATAACTTTTACTCATTTTCGACCAGTTTTCTGCCAATTCTATCGGATCCTTATTCGCTAAGCGTTTCATACCAAACAATACAATTTTTCGGTCGATAGCATTATCAAGATCAAATTGATCACTCTGCTCAACTAATAAAGGATGACGTTGTACTTGATACCAACGCTTAATTTTTTGGCGTTGTGTCGGCGGTAAAAATTGTGCCATATGTTGTACGACATTCCTATTATTTTTGCTCATTGCTCGATCTAATTTTTTCCAAATTAATTCCGAATTCAATCCTCCTGATTGTTCCCAACGACTAAAAACTTTACGACACACGCTAGGAGGTGAATTAACGTGTAACCAAAGTGTTGATATTTTTCTGAAAGCTAATGATTTCTGCTGAGTGGCTAATAACGATTGCAGGTAGTAACACTGTAATGGTGTACCATAAATAGGTTGATAATAATGGATAAAATCTTCCCAATGTTGTTTTTTAGCTAAATAACCCAACCAATCAGCACGTAACCTTACGGCTAATGGTGTATCATTATAGGCTTGCAAAAACTCGTCGATTTCATCACTACTTGTATAAGGCCATTGTTGTTTTAATTTGATAAAAATTAAGTAAGGATATAAAGGATAATCTTTTAGTTTGACTTTTAAAACAGAGAATTGTTGATAATGTTTACTCATTAACAACTGTCTCGCCTGCCAAAATAGTTTTCGTTGTTGATCTTTATTCTCAGCGTGAGCTAAACATGGCCAAGTTAATACTAAACCTATAATAAAAACGGTACTTTTTATCGTCCCCATAGCACATTCTAAGAGTAGGAAAAATTTATGCCCCTCTATTTTATATATATCACTTTAGCTCTGCTTACCAGCTTAATCGGTTTTACGTTGTTGCATTTTTATAAATTAGAACGTCAACATGACAAACTCATTCAAATGGAAAGTCGTTGGACAGATATCAATCGTTTATTAAATCAACTGCATGATGCACGGGTAATTGATCAACGTCATACGGCTGCCAATAAAGAGCAGCTGTTACTTGAGCTCAATACCTATCGACAACAATTTGATCGACACCAACTCAGTAGTTTAAAACTGCTACAAGATAGTTTACAGCAAGGGTTGCAACATATTAGTCAACGTATGGATAAATTAACCGAAAACACGCAAGAAAAATTACTTGCCATTAGTGGTCAAGTTGAAAAACGTTTATTCGATGGGTTTGCCCAAACCACTGCCACCTTTGCAGATGTTGTGAAGCGACTGGCATTGATTGATGAAGCACAAAAACGCATCACCGAACTTTCCAGTAATGTCGTCAATTTGCAACAAATTCTTGCCGACAAACGTTCGCGCGGTGTTTTTGGTGAAGTGCAATTAAATGCCTTAATCGAAAATGTCTTACCCGCTAAAAATTACAGTTTGCAACATACCTTAAGTAACGGTAAACGTGTCGATTGTCTGTTATTGTTACCCGCACCCACTGGTAGCATCGCCATCGATGCTAAATTCCCTCTAGAAGGCTTTCGAAAATTAACCGAAATCGATCAGCCAAAAAGTGAGCAGCGCGCCGCAGCGGCACAATTTCGTCAAGATATTCGCCATCATATCCAAGCCGTCGCAAGTAAATATATTATTCCCGGTGAAACCTCAGAAGGTGCGTTATTGTTTATTCCTGCTGAAGCTATTTTTGCTGAAATTCACGCCCATTATTATGACTTAGTCGAAGAAGCGCAGCGCCAGCGTGTCTGGTTAGTCTCGCCGACGACTATGATGGCGGTACTAACCACCACCAGCGCTATCTTAAAAGATGCAGCAACCCGTGAACAAATTCATTTAATCCAAGAACATCTCAGTGTTTTGGCCAAAGATTTTTCACGTTTTAAACAACGAATGGATCATTTATTCCGCCATATTCAGCAAGCTTATACCGATATTCAAGACGCTAAAACCTCTGCAGATAAAATCACCTCGCGTTTTGAAAAAATAGAAAAAGTAGAGTTAAGTGCTGATTTGTTGGAATAACACACTGCCCATTCGGGTAATTTCTTCAATTGGTTATGGGATAAACAAAATCCTAATAGAACCCCCCCGTACGAGACGGGAGGTTTTTTGACAAACCGATTAGAATTTAAGGTACTGAAACATGGTTTTTACAACAACTAATCGCACGGACAAGTACATAAATAGCACTTAAACCAACGATAATATAAATAATTCTCGCTATCGGACTGTAATCTCCAAAGATGCCGGTAATTAAATCAAAGTGAAATAAACCGACTAAACCCCAGTTCAAACCACCGATAAATAAGATAACTAGTGCAATCCAGTCTAAAACGCTCGGACTTTTGAACATAAATACTCCTTTATTTAAGCAAGTGAAACTCACATACCACACTAAAACGTCTTATTTTTGGTTCATTTGTCAGTAATACCCCCTTACTGTAGCTCAAAAATTTAAGATAAACAAATTTTACAACGGAAGAATCTTTCTATAAATTTTTATAGCATCGTAGGAGATCATTACATTTTAAGATTTGTTAATAATTAATAATAAGTATTTAAACTAATACTAAACCTCAATTAAGGAGTGATTAATGAAAGATAACTGTTATGTCTACGTTATCGATCTCAGTCTTCGTAAAGGGAAAATCGGGCAATATAGCGAAGCCCTAGTTTTTGAGTGTCAACCTTTTCTTAGCTCCCATTTAGGCGGAAACTCAAAATGGAGTTATAAAAAGGCCTTTGCAAAAGCCTTTCCTCATGCACATATGAAGATAGATGTACAAGGAAATTTAACCCACGTAGTTTCCGATAAACCCTCGCACCGTATATTAATAAAAAATTCTGAACGGGTCTCAACCAATGACTTTGTTAAAATTAGCCAAGGTAACTATTATAAGCATGTCCATACCGGCTCTTTTGAAATCGAGATTGATAAATTAAACAATAAAGTCTTACAACGACTGTATTTACCTGATGAAGTCTCACCCGAATATCGTATACTTCAGTCAAATACTGCACCTGAAGCATTAATAGCCGATATTTCTATGTATTTTAGTGTTAAAGGGATCTCAAAAATCGTTTTAAAATCAGCTATCAGTCATGAAGGCAAAGGAAATCTCTTTATTGACATCAAAGATAAAGAAGCACTAAAGCAAGGTATCAAGCAAATGCGCAAACTCAATGCGAATACCAAATACTTTCTTGCTGAAGAACAAAAAGAATTTCCGCGCGTAAGTAGAAAAACCGAAGAACAAAAATCTGGTCATTTAACTTATCGCCTGGTTGGCATTGCTAACCCAGAGGGCGATTTAGGTCATTTTATTGCGTCTAAATCGATCTCAGACAGCATAGACTCTCACCAACGGATAAAAATGAAATGTTATTTTGATCACCCTGGAAAAACACATGATCGCAAAAGCGGATGGCCACTGGAAGCCTGTGGACCCAAAGATAAATATTTTGGCCTAGGTGAAAATAAAGTCGACATCGATCCCGTCTTAATGGATAAACTCAGCAAACGTATGTATCAACTGTATGCGGATATCAAATCGATGAGCGAAGAAGAATTTGCACAACATTTTGATTCTTTAGTTGCGTATAAAAATACGTTAATCTCAAGAGAAGAAAAAATAAACCAATTTACAATTGAAGAAAAAAAAGAAAATGAATTAGTCAACACACCCAATCTGCGTGCCTATACACTAGCGGCAACTGCCCATCCCCCCTTAGCGAGTTCTATCGCCAGTGAAATGATTAAAACTAACACCGTTGAGCTATCAAAGTTAGAGAAGCTACGCTACTACAATAATAATGACATTGAGCCCTTTTTAAATGCAATGCGCAACCAAAATCAATTTGCTGGATTGAAAACAGCAAGTACCGATCAATTAAACTATTGTATACAAGAATATGGCTTTGACGTGCAAATAACGAGACGTGCTAAACAATTACTTACTAAAAAGCAGCGTATTAATCCAGACAAACAGACAGATCCTATCCCGCCACAAGCAGGGCCTTCCGATTACAAATGGTACAAGGCTTCCTTTCTTAATCATCCTGGACAATCAGCAACAGAAATCACAGAAAATTCCTCATCTGGACTTGCTACGTCAAATAACCGCCCTATTACAATCTCTCGATTATCTGGATCTACTTTATTTAGCATGATCCAATCAGACTCTGCTCAAGCAAAAAAAGATCAAGAAAAGCAAAAAAAAAGAGATTATGCAAAATAAATACTAATCCGTAGTTAACGAGTTAATCAACACGCACTGAGCCTATTGATTAACTCTACTAAATCTAGACTAATCGGGGTTTTTCTTTTTCCATGTCAGACACCGTTGGCTGATCAAAAATTAACGTAGCAAGCGTTTCATCATAATTTCATCATAAGATTGCTTAGTCAATGTGCTTTTTCTATCCATTCTGAGTTTACCTTCCTCTTCGATATATTTAAAACAATCGGGCAAATCAGCTTCTCGTAATGCAATCGACATTTCGACCCGTCGACGAGTCACTCATAAAAATAAAGATGATATAACCCACCTACTTTAAATAAAGAGGCTTCATGAGGGGAACCATCAATAATGAAAGCATTATCCAAGACTTGCTCAAATTCAAAAAAAATTTCTTATTTTTTTCGAGGAAATTCACTATCTAATTTTGTCAATGCTTCTTTATCAATTTGCGCAAAAATACTCGGTAATATTTTTTATACTAAAAAAATTTAAATCGAGCCATTAAAAAACTAAAGAGTAGCAAGACAGTTTATCTCGCTGATTGACGTATAGTGACTGACTTATCAGGTTATGATATGAACACTTCAAGCTTTTAGCTCAGGTATTTTCACCACTAACGCATCACAAGATAAGTGATGGATGACCGCGCTGGCGGTAGAACCAAACAATACACCAATACCATGTCGACCATGACTACCAATGATAATTAAATCTGCTTTTAACT
Organism: Candidatus Rickettsiella isopodorum; assembly: GCF_001881495.1. Classification (NCBI taxonomy): domain Bacteria; kingdom Pseudomonadati; phylum Pseudomonadota; class Gammaproteobacteria; order Legionellales; family Coxiellaceae; genus Rickettsiella; species Candidatus Rickettsiella isopodorum. The sequence continues at coordinate 123,118 of NZ_LUKY01000032.1, forward strand.
GCTTCATTTTATCCAGTATCACCACCTTAGGCGATCCGACTTCGACAAATTGCTGTTTAGCGGGAATATCAAATTTTTTCGACACTTCAGCCAATTGTTTTTGCGCTTCAGCGAGCATTTCGCCTTCTAAATCGATGACGGCAGGATAAGCTTGTGCCACACCGTAGGCATTGATATGTTCCACCGCATGGATTACGGACAAGCGGCTATTCCCTCCTTTAACTAAAGCATGAGCGCGCTTTAATATGATTTCATCACAGGTTGGATGTAAATCTATCGCTACTAAGATATTTTCATAAATGGCCATAGCTTATCTCCCGATTTTAGGTAACAGCACAAATTCCTTTTAATGCAAATTTCCATTCCACCAATTTATCCTACACTAAGCCAACAAAGATAAACAGTAATTATTGGTAAACAGCGAATGATTTTAGCGCACTTAAAATCTTTTTGGTCATTATTCATTCTATTTAATCGGTAAAAACAGGTAAACGATGAGTCAATCGATGTTGGTCGGGGCGACTGGATTTGAACCAGCGACCACCTACACCCCATGCAGGTGCGCTACCAGGCTGCGCTACGCCCCGAAGAGCGCACATTGTAATGTCCGTCGTGTAAACTCGCAACTACAAATTAATCACCGTAATAACATCCCCTCTCTAAAGATCATCATAGCGATAAAACCAGCCATATAATAAATGAAACGAATATTAACTTTTTTGAGTCTTTAATTGTGATTTTAATTTCTGACTTGCTTGAAACAACACTACATTCCGCGAAGTCACCAAGGTAGTAGCGCCGGTTTTTGGATTTCGCCCTGGCCGTTCCTTTTTTCTACGGCGTCGAAAACTCCCTAAACCGGAAATTTTTACTGACTCTCCTCTTTCTAAAGCTAATATAATCTCTTCAAAAAAAGCATCCGCTAGTTTTGTGGCTAAAGGCCGGCTAAGACTTGGATCTTGTTGTCTCAAGCTGTAGATCAAATCCGCTTTGGTTAAAACTTGACTCACAGTACTCTATTCCCGTAATTGAATAGAAAAATTCTGTTTTAGTTCGCCTATGATAGTTTCCATTAAGCTATCTACTTCGACATCTACCAAAGTACGTGTGGGATGCTGCCAACATAACGCTAAAGCTAAACTATGCTTTTGTGGTTCTTGCTCGTTAAAATATACATCAAACAAAAAGGATCGATACAGCAACTCACCCCCTTTATGATTCACTGCCTGTAAAATAGTTTGGGCAGGATATTTTTTATCGACCCAAAACGAAATATCCCGTCGCACCATAGGAAATTTAGAATAAGTTTTAAAATGAGGTAACGGTCTCTCACTAATCGCAGAAGTTTCAAGTTCAAAACAAAAAACAGGACCGATTAAATCTAATTCTGTGATTAGTTTAGGGTGTAATGCACCCATATAACCAATAATCTTATCAGAAATTTGCAAATTACAGGATAATCCAGGATGTAAAGCCGGATGGGTTCCTGGCATAAATTGAATATCCGTTTTAGTGGTTAGACTAATCAATGCTTCCAGATCAGATTTAATCGTAAAATAATCTAAGGGGGTATTCGCAACACCCCATTGTTCCGGTAAGCTTTGACCGCTAGCAACCGCCGCTAAATACTCTTGCTGTTCCAATTTCCCTTTCTGATGATGAAAACAAAGGCCCGTTTCAAATAAACGGCCGCTCAACTGCTGTCGTTGTTGATTATAGCGCAAAGCATTCAATAAACCCGGCCACAAACTGGTGCGCATCACAGAAAGCTCACTGGATATCGGATTCAACAAACGTAAAGATTCTCGTTGCGGGATGAGTGCTTGCTGTCGTTTAGGCTCAGTAAAACTATAATTGATGGCTTCACGGTAGCCCCGGTCGATCAGTAAATCGTGTACGCGTGTTAACGAAAGTTGCGTTTCCGGTTGTGGAAGAAACTTTACTGGATTATTCGGCATAGTGATCGGAATATGTTGATATCCATGAATCCGCGCGATCTCTTCAATCAAATCCACTTCTAATGAGAGATCAAAACGCCAAGTCGGCGGTGTCGTCTGCCATACGTGTGCGTCAATACGCTTCACATCGATCCCTAAATTGGAAAAAATAGCCCTTATTTTTTCTTCGCTTAAGGAAAACCCTAAAAATTTTTTTATATGCGCCGGATGAAATTTTATCGTGGTGATCGGCTTGGCCGCTGATTGCACCTGTGTTATCGGCCCTGCTTGACCACTGACTATTTCCGTGAGTAATTGTGTAGCACGTTCTAAAGCCGACACAGTCATAGCAGGATCAACGCCTCGTTCAAAACGATACGCAGAATCGGTATTCAAACCATAGTGTCGAGCACGTCCGGCTATACAGGCAGGGCTAAAATAAGCACTTTCCAAAAATAGCGCTTGAGTTTGCGAAGTCACGGCTGAATGGGCTGCTCCCATAACACCGGCAATCGCTTGTACTTGGTTATTATCTGCAATCACTAAGGTGGTTTCATCTAAAACAACCTGTTTACCATCTAATAAATGGATGCGCTCTTGTGACTTGGCGTAACGTACACAGACTTCATCTTTTAATTGCTTCAGGTCAAAAGCATGCAGTGGTTGACCCAGTTCTAACATCACATAATTGGTCACATCCACCACAGGATGAATACTCCGCACACCACTGCGACGCAAACGTTCTTGCATCCATAAAGGTGTTTTAGCCTGAGTGTCGATGTTACGGATTATCCGTCCAACATAATGCGGACAAGCTTCAGCAGCTAGGACATTAAGTTTAATTTTATCCTTTATAACAGCAGGTTGTTTAACGATAGGAAAAGAAGTCATAGGCTGCTGCGTTATGGTGGCTACGTCGCGTGCTAAACCTTTGATACTTAAACAATCACCACGATTGGGTGTCAAATGGATATCCACGCAATGATCATTTAATTGCAAATAGTCATGAATATCTTTACCCAACGGTGCATCGTTAGGTAATTCCAAGATCCCGGTATCTAGCGGTACCTCAGAAAGCCCCAGTTCACTACTGGAACATAGCATGCCCTGTGAAACGACGCCGCGTATTTTTGCTTCTTTAATCAACAGATTCTTTGGTAATTGCGCACCCACTTGTGCGACAGCAACTTTTAAACCCGCTCTACAATTTTTGGCACCACAAACTATCTGCAGAGATTGATCAGCACCGATATTCACATCACAGACCTGTAAACGCGAAGCATCCGGATGAGGCGCCGCGCTTAACACTTCGCCTACGACGACTCGATTAAACGATCCGGCAACCGGATGCACTGCAGCCACTTCTAAACCGGCTAAGGTCAGCTGTTCGGCCAATTGTTCAACACTTAACTTAGAATTAACCCAAGTACGTAACCATTGTTCACTCAATTTCATATTAAAATTGCTCTAAAAAACGACTATCATTTTCAAACATCAAACGTAAATCGGGAATTCGATAACGTAATAAAGCTAAGCGATCGATGCCCATACCAAACGCATAGCCTTGATATCTATCGGAAGCTAAACCGACTTTTTCTAGTACGTTAGGGTGCACCATACCGCAACCTAAAATTTCTAACCATCCGGTTTGACTGCATACGCGACAACCCGATCCGGCACACATCACACATTGTATATCCACTTCAGCCGAAGGTTCAGTAAAGGGAAAATAAGCGGCACGAAAACGAATTTCTAGATCGTTTTTTTCAAAAAACTGTTGTAAAAATTGAGTTAATAAACCTTTGAGCTCAGAAAAATTCGCGGATTCATCGATTAACAATCCTTCGACTTGATGAAACATCGGTGTATGCGTGACATCGGAATCACAACGATAGACACGACCAGGTGCTATCATTTTTATGGGTGGTTTAGCGTTTTGCATCGCACGTATTTGCACCGGCGAAGTATGCGTACGCAGCAGTAAACCATTAGGAAAATAAAACGTATCATGTAAAGCGCGCGCCGGGTGATTGCTCGGGATATTGAGTGCCTCAAAATTATAATAATCATCCTCAATTTCAGGACCTTGCTCCACAGTAAAACCTACACTCGTAAAAAAACGCTCAATGCGTTCGCGCGTTCGTGTCACCGGGTGTACACTGCCAATAGATTGACCGCGACCCGCTAAGGTGATATCCACTTTTTCGCGTGCTAATTGTGCATTGATTTCTTGATTGACTAATAATTCATTCTGCGCTTTCAATAAGGCTTCTATCTGTTGCTTCGCTTGGTTAACGGCTTGCCCTACTTTAGGTTTCTCTGCGGCCGGCAACTGAGCTAGTTTTTTAAGGTAATCATTTAAAGCACTTTTTTTACCTAAAAGCGTACTACGCAATTGTTCTAAATCAAAAGAACGCTTTGCTTGAGCAATCGACTGAGCCGCTTGATCAATAATTTGTTGTAAATCATCTGTCATGACGCCTTAACCTTTTTTATCTGTTTAATTTAATCTATTGTTTAGTTTGAAAAGTGAGTACTTCTTCATAAACTCCTGACGACGGATTAACTTAATCGATCATATTCTTCTAAAGATATCCTTCTCGCTTCCGACTCTAACATAATAGGAATTTCATCTCTAATGGGGTAAGCCAAACGATCAAAACGACAAATAAGTTCTTGAGCTGATTTTTCATACACTAGACTCGCTTTGCATAATGGGCAAACTAAAATGCTGAGCAAATATTTATCCATCGGAACCTCGTCGTAAAGCGACTGTTTCTCTTAAATAAGTAGGTAAAGCTTCGACCGCTGTCACTATTTCGCCACGCTGATAAGCATCGGCAGCAATCACAGCGGTGTCATAAGCCCTAGGATAGCGTTGTGGCAGCCATTGCTGCAACTGATTCTTGAATCGTTCTTCAAATAACGCATGATATCGATCCCAACCACTGCCAACACCGACAAAATTTGTTAAATCTGCTTCGATTTGTTGGGGTAAGCTTAATTGCTCAGGACTGCTAGCTTGCATGATAGTGGTTTCTGCCTGTAGACGATAAGTGGCTGAAAAAACCTCCTGCAAGCGCGCATCGATCGCTACAAACACTTGTTTCGCTTGCAACTCTCGATAAACACCTTGAGCCAAACAGTGTAAACTAGAAACTAACACAACTGGCAAATCGGCGACAAAAGCACTGGCTTGAACAATACTGGCCGCTATGCGTATTCCTGTAAAACTCCCCGGCCCGCGAGTAAAAGCTAATGCATCGAGATCCTTTAGTTTGAGACCTGCTTCATCCAACAAGGACTGCATCATCGGTAAAATCAATTGTGTATGCGCGCGCGGTGCACATTGATAACGTTCCTGAACCTGTCCTTGGTGCATCAAGGCTGCCGAACAGGCTTCAGTACAGGTATCAATTGCTAACAGTGTGATGGGTTTCATTTTAATTATATTTTATAATGCTTAGCCTCAGTTGAAAGCAATTCGCTGGAATCATTTTCAGGGATACTAAAAAACTTTGCTTGAAACTTGGGTTTGATAGTAACATTACCGCACCCGTCTTTGCTAATGTTTGCGTAGACAGGTTGCTGTTTTTCTAAATAATTGAGCAGCGCCCATCTTTTTAGCGCCGTCAGTGGCAAATAAGGATGAAAAAAAATCAGTCCGTGTTCGATCAAGTCCAACAGCTCTTCCGCCCGATCCCCATTACCCGTCATTTCCTGCCAGAGCTCTTCACTCGTTCGGCTTGAATTTAACAGTCTTTGCCAATCCAATACACTCACCTGACATCCAGGCAGATCATGAGCAAATAAAACTTCTGGATGAGAGGTTGTATTTTTAGCTAATAATTTCAATGCGTTAATGATACGTAGGTCTCGATAACTTTTTCCAATAGTAATATGGTTTATTAAAGTTTTATAAATTCTTTTAAATGCTTCTGGCAAATTTGGATTATACAAAGCGCAATGCAATAGAAAATAAATCGCATCGCCTTTTGCTCGACCTATTGCTTCATATTCATACATTCCGTTGTACAAACAACTCGGGTAAATCGGATTCTTACCCATCGTATGTGCCAAATAGATATCAAAACGTGTGTTGACATCGGCGTAATCCAAAATAGCTGTCAAATCAAAATCGTAAGCTTTTTTATCCACTTCTTTAAAAAATTCTATACTTGAATCATCCTTATACGCTTCCGCTACGTCTTTTAATCGACGTAATGCAGGAATATACGTCATGAAAATATAATTACGTTGATCTTTTGATAGCATGCTCGCCCAAAAGGTATGACCAATATCATGCAACCACATGGGGAATGGACCACATCGGTAACCATCCGCTTCTTTGGGGTTCGATAAAATTTGTGGGGCATACAGTGATACCGGATGATAATCCTGTGTATGCCAGCGGTATAAAGTGGCTAAACCCGGATTACCGAAAACCGGACGCATGCGCATCGGCTGACAAGTCAATGTGGATAAACAATAATTGATTATCGATGAAGAAGGAACTAAATAATGCGTGGTTGGATCTTCATAACACGCTGAAGCTAATTTTTGTACCAATGGTAGATTATTGATCAATACCCATACTAACCGATTAGCATCCCGTCTCGTCTCAAGCGATGTCATATGATGACTAAATTCAGTGTTGATTAACCACTGCTCGATACGTGGCAGCTTTAATATATAATTGGCTAATTGATCGAAATTCAAAGTAACCTGTAATTTTTCTAACTCATCAATCACACCTAATAAGTATTGATAACCCAGCTCGGTTATTTTCCCCGCTTTGACTAAAGGCACTATCTTGACTTGATAATTAAATTTAACATCGAGATCTTCAGTGCGTAAATCCTGTGTCTGTGTATATTGCATTTTTGCAATCAAATACACATAGGCCGTCATCCCATGCCAAAAAGGAATCATTTTTTCTTGAATAAGATAAATCAGATATAAATTACAATGGCGATTATTCCAAATCCGCGCCCGAAAATTCCCTTTATGTATGGCTTTTTTTAGGCAACGCAGTCTGGGATCATCGGGTGTCAGGCTACTTAAAAAAGTAGGAATCGTTTTATTTTTTTGCACTAATTCCAATAGATTGTTGTCAACGGGCTGTAAATTAGAATGGGATTTATTACTATTATTTTCATCCATAAATATTATTTATTTTAGGTTTAGGTATATTTAATCGAGAATAATTAAACGCTACTTTTATTGGCTAGATTCCATCCTTGTGAGTGATATTACTTTTCGAGGTATTGTAATTTATCTTCTTTATCTTTCCATTCATCCGCATCGGGCGGTGGATCTTTACGGTGGGTAATATTTGGCCATTTTTGTGCGAATTCTTTATTTAAGCTTAAAAATTCTTTATATTTTTCAGGTAGATCATCTTCGACATAAATAGCGTTGACCGGACATTCTGGTTCGCACAAACCACAATCAATGCATTCATCAGGATGTATCACCAGCATATTCGGTCCTTCGTAAAAACAATCGACCGGACACACCTCAACACAATCGGTATATTTACAACGGATACATTTTTCAGTGACTAAAAATGTCATTGGACTTCTTTAAATAACGCAATCAGTACAATCAGTAATAATTGACGAATGTAATCTATAAACTGAATTAATCTGGTGCCCGGGGCCGGACTCGAACCGGCACAGTGTTACCACCGAGGGATTTTAAGTCCCTTGCGTCTACCAATTTCGCCACCCGGGCAATAACTATTATCTTTCTTACTCTCTACTTGGAGGCTAGGGCCGGAATTGAACCGACGTACGCGGCTTTGCAGGCCGCTGCATGACCACTCTGCCACCCAGCCAATTTAACTTAAGACATCCTGAAGATAGCTTAAAAAAACAGTACCGATTTGATTGGATTGTAAATGATTACTTAAGATTTTAACAATCACTTTTCACCTTATCTCTACATCTTCTGTTTTAAAATAGCTACGCTCCGATGGCTGAAAGTCTATTCACAATAAAAAATCTTGGAGCGGGAAACGAGGCTCGAACTCGCGACCTCAACCTTGGCAAGGTTGCGCTCTACCAACTGAGCTATTCCCGCAAAACGGGTCATATTGTAACTGCATCAAAAATACTGTCAAGAAGATAAATCATGCCAAGCTGCTTTTAAATATAAACACATACTCCACAACGTTAAAAAGACAGCAAGATAAAGTAATACATAACCTGAGAAAGCAAATCCTATCCAAGCACCGGGTTTGTAAAGTAGTAACAAAATGATAGCTAACATTTGTAATGTTGTTTTTACTTTTCCTAACATCGTCACTGCCATACGTTTACGTTGACCAATTTCTGCCATCCATTCACGTAATGCCGAGACCATAATTTCTCGACAAATAATAACGATAGCGGGAACCGCTAAATAAGGTAAGGCTCGATCACCGACTAATAATATCAACGCCGTAACAACAATTAATTTATCCGCCACTGGATCGAGAAAAGTACCTAATTTAGAAACTTGATCCCAACTCCGTGCTAGATATCCATCTAACCAATCCGTCATGGCAGCAAAAATAAAAATGATCGCAGCCAATATATGACTACCGCGAAACGGTAAATAAAATAATAAAATAAAAACTGGAATTAAAATAATGCGCAGTAAAGTCAATATATTGGGGATACCCATGGGGTGTATACCAGTAGCTAGCCGATCTAAGATTTTATAGGCTCCACACTTGAATTTTTGTCTGTGTTGCCGCTCAATTCAATCAGCCTGTGGTTGTATCCATGCTGATTGCATGCTCGCAGCACTTGCCAAAAAGCCGATTGCTGTGAGTATATCGAGTAGTGTAACCTGTTAGTTTAAGCTTTTAAAGCTAAATAAATCTGCTCGGCTAAACGCTTACTAATCCCTGGTACCTTAGCGAGATCCGCGGCACTGGCATTTTGTAAGGCTTGTAATCCACCAAACTGACGCAACAATTCTCGCCGCCGTTTCGTGCCAATACCTGGAATATCTTCCAACACTGAAGTACGGCGTTTTTTTGCACGCCGTCCACGATGCCCGGTGACAGCAAAGCGATGGGCTTCGTCACGTAGAGTTAAAATAGCATGTAAAGCCAATGAATCGGCGGGTAACGTGATAGCTTGCGAACGTGACGAAAGATATAAGCTTTCCAGACCCGATCGTCGCCCCGGCCCTTTCGCCACACCAATAATTAGGATGCCACTAATCTGCAACTCTTCTAAGACTTGTTCGGCTTGTTTTAATTGACCTTTACCGCCATCAATCAGCAAAATATCTGGTAAATTCTCTTCTTCATTTTTCAAATACTTATAACGTCGCATCATTGCCTGGCGCATCGCCGCATAATCATCTCCGGGTATGATGCCTTCAATATTAAAACGTCGATAATCCATTTTTCGTGGACCTTGTTGATCAAAAACAACACACGATGCCACCGTTGCCTCGCCTTGTGTATGACTGATATCAAAACATTCTAATCGTTGTGGTAAATTATCCAGCTGCAAAGTCGTTTGTAAACATTCGAGTTGTTTATAAAAAACCCATTTATCAGAAAGATGCGCCACTAACGCATGTCGCGCATTTTCATTGGCTAAGCTTAACCAATGCTTTTTTTCACCACTCGGTTTATTCAATAGTTTAACTTTATGTTTCGAACGTTCAGTTAAGGTCGCCATTAACCAATCTTGTTCGGGCACTTTTAACGGCAAAATAATTTGTTCCGGAATGGTATGAGATACTTCAGTTTGACAATAAAATTGACTAATAAACGCAGATAATACTTCAGCAGCTGACTGTTTAAGAGGAACATCAGGGAAGTAGGCTTTACCGCCGAGTAATCTTCCATGACGTACATTCATGACATACAACACATAATGCGAGGTTTGTTGGGCTAAACCGATAATATCCAGATTCCCCTGCCCGGTAGTAATCACTTGCTTTTGTTGAATTTCACGCAAGGCTGCAATTTGATCCCGCAAACGAGCAGCCGTCTCATAATCTAAGTCCTGTGCAGACAATTCCATTTGTTCAGCAATATCATCAATAACGGTTTGGTTTTTTCCTTGTAAAAATAAGACGGTATTTGTAACATCACGCTGATAATTCTCTGGTGTAATCAAACCGACACAAGGGCCCGTACAGCGTTTAATTTGATACTGCAAACATGGCCTGGTGCGATTACGAAAAAAACTATCTTTACACGAACGAACTCTAAATAATTTCTGTAATAAATTTAAGGTTTCTCTGACAGCTAAGATACTCGGAAACGGTCCAAAATAGCGATAATCTTTGGCTCGGGCACCACGATAAAAAGCTAAGCGTGGATAACTTTGATGTTTACTTAAGATAATATACGGGTAACTTTTATCATCACGTAATAAAATATTGTAACGCGGTTTCAGCTGCTTAATGAGGTTACTTTCTAGTAATAAGGCTTGATTTTCAGTTTCTGTGCTGGTCGTTTCAATGGTCGTCACCTGTCTCATCAACAACGCAACGCGACTACTTTGCTGACCACGAAAATAGCTAGTGATACGTTTTTTTAAATGGCGCGCTTTTCCCACATACAGCACTTGTTGTTCGGCATTTAAAAATAAATAAACGCCGGCACTTTGACTGATAAAAGCAAGTTGCTGTTTTAATTTTGCCGTATGAACACGCTCAACAGTCACCACCATCACCCATTAAAAGCAAACAAAGCGCCATATTAGCGAATAGTTCTTGATCAATTCAAGATACATAGGCGGTACGTTTGCAATACCAACCAGTTGAAATAGGGGCTATCCCACAAAGAAAATGTGGGATAACTTGACTCTATAGCATTTTAACTTAATTGATGCCTATTGAATTAACCAAAATATCTTATTTATTTAAGTTATCAAAGATTTGTTTAACCGTTTTTAATGCGGGTAAATTAGGAAACTGCGTAGCCAAGGCATCCACCAAAACACCCACACCTTTAAAGCCAGTTTTGGTCGTCACCTGTTGTTGATTCAATTCCTTAGAGGCATTAATTTGTTGATTTTGTTGACTTTTCAATTGATCTTTAATCATTTGCACTTCATGGCGCAACTCAACACAACAATCCGTATCCTGCGCCCAAACGGGACTGAGCGAAAAAATCAATAGCAAGAATAATATGAATGATTTTAATAGTGACATCCGAAAAAACCTCCTTATATCGTAATATAAAAATGAATCCGCTGCGCACAGACTTTAAACTCACCTAGTAACGCGCTTCAGGGCCTAGGCACACCCTTCATTTCAATACCAAGCAAACGAAGCATAGTCTAAAGCCTAGCGTTATGCTAAATAGAATATTTTTGATCTATATTTTCGGTAATTTATTGCACTACTGTGAAAATTTTGACTCATTATTTGATAAAAAATTTTTATTTTTAATTTAAAAATAAATTCACAGAATTTTTATTTTTATTGTCACTCTACTAAAAAAAAAGTAAGATAAAAAATTAGGACTTTAGTAAAAAAATAGGATTTTTTATGCCTCGCACTATTCTCAAACCAAAAAAAGTTTTAATCGTCCCTTTATCCTTATTTATAATATTTAATAAAGACGTGGCTGGAGAAAAATTTGCCAATTTACTTGGAAAATTTCTTGACGATCTATTTAGTTGTGAGGAAATAATAAAAGAACACGAGGAATTTAGTAAAAAATTGCTTCAAAAAATTCTTCAATCCCAAGTTGTAAGTGATTTTAATTTAGGAAAGAAAACTAAAGACGAATTTATTTCGGAATTGCTGAATCTTTTAGGATTATCACGTGATAAATCAACGGATTTAGTAGCAGCCTGGAACTCTTTGATTGAGCTTGACCAAAAATCGAGTGAAGCATTCAATGCTTTAATCAAACTCACTCATCAAGGAAAATCGATTTATTTTATTGGTGATACTAATGCGCTTCATGCTGAAAAAATATTGACTATTTTTAGAAATTTTCGATTTAATCACGTCTATTTAGAATTTTTAGAAAATTTACCTGATGAACTACCTGCTTTGCCGCTAGCCGTGAGTCGGATTTCCGACTCAGCAGCAGATAATGTTTTAACTCAGCAACATGGAACAGTCTATTTTTGTTTGTCCTATGCTTATAAAATCCTGCTAAAACAATCTCAGAGTTTTTTGACCCAATTATTTAAACCTACTTCCAGCTTACTCACGCATCTGAAAATCTATTTAAATGAGATTAAAACTCAAGACGATATCCTATTCGTTAATCGTTATCCAAATGAACAGTCAATAGCCAGAAAACTAGCACTAGAAACTATCGACAAAGAAAATTTTTATACTGCTTTACTCAATAGGTCTGCAGACAGCACGCCTACAACCCCATGCGATCCTCAGCTCGTCGAAATACACGTATACAAAGCGGCTATCTAAGCACTTTGATCACATGCATTTTTAAACCCCTTAAATAATTTAGGAAACAAACTATGCAAAATAACCTCGATGATCCCATTTATATCATTAATTTATCGGCTATCCCTCGGCTTGCTTCCATTTCCCACGTCATAGATAATTTTTCAAGCTTGCATTACCAATATGCCGAATCCAGGTTACATTTCGAATGGTACAGCAAACTATGGGTTAGCTTAAAATACTTAACAATAACTTCCTCAATTAATGGTTATAAACTGGGGAAAATAGCTACTAATGCCTTTATCAGCAAGTTACAAGCTATTTTTTATTTCTTGCCTGCCCAAGAAAGCACTGAATTATTAGAAAGAACTTGGAATTCATTGATAATATGGGATATTGAATCAACTAAGCGCTTAGGAAACTTAATAGATAAAAATAAACCTATCTATTTCATATCGAATACAAATCCATTAAATATCGAAAGAATCATAGGTTTTTTCAATCAATATTCAAATATAGCTTGGGAATTACCTAAAGAACAAACGGAAGCGAAACCTTTAAAAATTGCCAACAATTTTTTTCTATGCCCTTCTTATCTATTTAAAGAAGGAACTCCCAGTTTAATAAGCACTTTAAAAAATTCCTTACTGGCTCAAGGAAAAAATTTAGAAACCCTGCTGTTGGTGAGTCAATTTCAAAGAGATTTAGGCAAAGCAAAAGAGTTGGGGATTAAATGGCAATCAGCAGATAGTTTTTTTAATAATTTTGTACCCAACCAACAATTATCATTCCAACCCTTAAACGGGCAAACGATGACAACTTCTACAATTCCAGTCCCTCTTCTTCTGAACAATTTAGCGATGAATAGCCGCCAAAATTTTTTCGGTGTAGAAAATGAGAGAGAAAGTATTCAAAATCACTCAGAAAAAACTCCCTTGCTCCGTCAATAAAAATTTAGAAAAATAATCCAGAAGAATATTATTCCTCTGAATTTTCTGGAGATTTATCGGTATAACTCTCTTCTTCTTCCAATAACCCATAACGCAAAGCAAGATGGGTTAACTCGACATCGTTATGCACACCCAATTTTTCATAGAGCCGATAGCGATAAGTGTTTACTGTTTTAGGGCTTAAACAAAGTTTTTTTGCTATACCGTTCACTTTAGTTCCATGCGTAACCATATACATAACTTGTAATTCGCGTTCGGAAAGTTGTGCAAAAGGTGATTTGGACGCATCAGAAACCTGACGCAAGGCCATTTTTTGCGCAATTTCTAAAGTAATATAAATTTGACCCGCAACAACTTTTCGAATAGCTGTAATCAATTCTTCAGCGTTGGTATTTTTGGTAATATATCCCGCCGCACCAGCACGCACGAGACGATCCGGAAAAGGACCTTCACTAAACACCGTGACAACAATAATTTTAAGTTTAGGATTAACACGTATCAAACGGCGCGTTGCATCTAATCCACCTATTCCAGGCATTTTTAGATCCATTAACACCACATCTGGTTTAGTTTCCTTCACTAAATTAATAGCCGCTTCGCCACTTTCAGCTTCACCGATAACATTAATATCACGAACATCCTCTAACAAGCGCTTCATACCTAAACGCACTAAGGCATGATCGTCAACGATAACGACGTTAATCATAGAACGCCAACTCCTCTTGTCAATTTCATTTTTTTGGCGGAGGGACAGGGATTCGAACCCTGGAAGGAGTTGCCCCCTTGACGGTTTTCAAGACCGTTGCTTTCAACCGCTCAGCCATCCCTCCTACTTTTAATCAGTAGCTACCGCTTAACAAAGCGGATATATACTTTTAGCATTTGAATTTTTTCTGCGATACCGGTCAATTCGCAATCCTCGTGTATTTTTGAATACCGATGTTTATTCTCGCGCCTTGCCAAAAAATCCAATTGCTGTGAGTATAGGTCGTTTGCACATGCAAATTATCGCTTTCGAGTTTGACCTGGAAGATATCTGTGGTCAACTTGAAGCGCCATGGCTATATTAGCATAAAGTATATAGGATGTAGACTATAAAGAAATACGTCAAACACTGAGCTGAAATTACGCGATTAACTTTTCATTCGCTTCGTGCAGATTAAGCGAATTGACGTTTGTGTTTAAAAAATTGCTGTAATTTCTCTGCGCAGACTTCGGTTAATACCCCATCCGTCACTGTAAATGTATGATTTAGAGCTTTAAAAAGATGCCATTGGTTCGTTAGCACACCAAAACGCGTATCGTACGCACCAAACACCAGTCGCTTAATTCTAGCTTGAATCATAGCACCTACGCACATTAAACAAGGTTCTAACGTAACATACAATGTCGTCTCTAATAAACGATGATTTTTTAGTTGTTTAGCCGCTTGTTGCAGCAATAGAACTTCAGCATGTGCGGTAGGATCGCAATGAGTAAGCGTTTGATTATAAGCTGTACAGATAATCTGGTTATTTAACACCAATACTGCCCCAACTGGCACTTCGCCAGACATTTCTGCAAGCTCCGCCGCCTTTAAGGCCTGTTGCATGTAAATTTTATCATTTTGCAAAAAATTCATCACACCGAACTATTTAAATTAATTTTTTTCGATTTCCCGCGGGAAAGGGCCGCGGGAAATTAAGATTGAGTTAAAAGATGAGCGATAGTACGCTCTATCGGAAAGATCTAAAAATAATCCATTTATTTTTTAGTATTACACATCTTACAGTGATCGCAACCACAGTGGCAGCCTTTGTGCGAGCGAGGGCAGCATAAATATTTGATCAAGGCGCCCACCGCTAAAATTGGCAGCATAATATCAAAGAAACGCGAAACCATGACTATGGTATCTACAGAATCTGGTTTAGCAAGACTTGCAGCGATAGCCATCAGAACAGCAATAATAATCACCACTGCTGGGAAGAATTTACGACACATATCAAGGTCTCCTTGCAAATTTAAATAAAGGTTTCTTTATCAACACACTATTGTATTTTATTTCACCATGACACTGGGGAGTAAATACTATCATAGTTGGATTTTATTGTCTTTGCCTAACCGCCTCGAATAAACATATCCCGGCAGCGACCGAAACATTTAAGCTACTAACACTGCCAGCCATTGGAATAGCCATCAAACCATCGCAGCGCTCTTTGGTTAAACGACGCAAACCTTTACCTTCAGCACCTAATACCAACGCCAATGCTCCCGTCAGTTCCTTATCGTAAATAAGCTGTGTAGCGGATTGATCTAAACCATAACACCACACTCCTAGCCTTTTTAATTTCTCTAGCGTACTGGCCAAATTAGTGACAGTAAAGAGCGGTGTTATTTCAGCCGCACCCGCAGCAATTTTTCGCACGATCGGCGTCATACTTACTGAACGATCCTGTGGGATAACGACGGCATCCACACCGGCTGCATTAGCAGAACGTAAACACGCCCCTAAATTATGTGGATCCTGAACTTCATCCAACACTAATATAAACAGTGGCCTAGTTTCGTTTTGTATTCGTGGCTCCAACAAAGTCAGTAGGTCACGTTCGTTTAATTGCGTAGAAATTTTTATCTCCGCTAAGACACCTTGATGCGCCGCACCATTCGCCCACCGATCACATTTAATTTTCGGCAAAGTTTGAATGGGAATATGATGATAGGCAGCCAACTCCAAAATCTCTTGGATGCGTTTATCTAGTCGACCTTCTTGTCGGTAGAGTTGATAGATTATTTGTGGTTGTGTGTTTAACAACGCCGTAATAGCGTGAAAACCAAAAATAAATTCTTTTTTAACACTATGACTCATGATAAAATACTCAAAAAAAAAATTTATATTTAAAGGATGAAATACCCATGTCTGATACACTCTCTATACGCATAAACCCTGAATGTTTACCTTTTTTAAATCAAGCTCAAGCTAAAAAAAACATTTCCGCGCGTCAAAATACCTTTATCGATAGTGTTAACGAATTACATGCCACCGTAAATCAATTAAAAAAGCAAACTGATTTTCAATTGGACAAAAAACAAGAGAAAGAAATCAGCCGCGGTGTTTTTTATGCCTTAACCCCGTCCTTAGAAAAAAAGAGCGCCACTAAACAACAAGCTATTACTTTAACCGATTTACAAAACGTTCTGAATAACGAATTTTATATTAAAGATAAGTCTGCCACGATTTTTATCATTATGTCACTGTTAGAACCTAACTCACTGCCTTTTGCATTAGCTACGCTGGCCTACTCTGTCTTAACTGACGATAGTATTTGGTCTAATGAGTGCACAACACTCGATTCAAAGTTTAAATATACGCTGAAAGCAAAGTCAGATGATCCTAGTAAAGCCAATATTATTTTTAATATGAGGATGCATTTAAAAAATCCTCAGTTTCCAGAAAGTTCATCCCTAGGCTCTTTATCTATACAATTTACGATTAATCAAGAAAAACAAATTAAACTGCTGCCACTAAATATGGAATTTAATTTTGTTGATAAAAAAGCATTTAAACAATTTAAAAAAGAATTGTGTCGCGACTTTCGAGGTTGGATTTTTCAACATAAAACTCACTGGAAAATTCCTGACTTATGGATCATACCAATGTTGATTGGTTACTTATTGGGCTTAATCGTTATGATTAGTCTACTTAGTTTAAGCTTAACGCCTATTTCACCGTTGCTACTGCCGCCCTTGGGTTTGATGCTGGGCTTAGGTTTATCGAGCTGTTTACACGTCTTTGTACAGGCAAATCTACAAAAAGAGCAAGAAATACGTAAACGACCCATCCATTTATTTAATGGAAAACCCTCTGTTAACCCTCATAATAGATCAACAACCTCATTTTTTGTTCGTCCTACCTGGTTTAACCACTCTGCAGTATCCGAAACTCATTTTAGATATCATTGATAAAGCGTATTATTTTCTTTTTTTAGCTTTTTTTGTAGATTTTTTATCTTCTGGCTCGAGCAATTCAAAATCAATTTTGCGCTGATCGAGATCGACACGCCCTACTCTCACTTGTAATCGATCTCCCAAACGATACACAATACCGGTACGTTCACCTTGCAAGCAATGTCGATTCGCATCAAATTGATAATAGTCATTATGCAGTGCGCTCACATGCACTAAACCTTCGACATAAATATTTTGCAATTCAACAAAAAAACCGAAACCCGTTACATTGGTAATAATACCATTAAAAACTTCACCCACACGATCGCGCATATATTCGCATTTTAACCAATCTAATACTTCTCGCGTCGCTTCGTCGGCACGTCTTTCAGTGGTAGAACAATGCTCACCTAAACGCGCAATGGTCACTTTGTCATAGAAAAAATCCTTAGGTTTGCGTTTGGCTAACACATGACGAATGGCACGATGTACGAGTAAATCCGGATAGCGCCGTATCGGTGAGGTAAAATGTGCGTAAGCATCGAATGCCAATCCAAAATGACCAATATTTTCCGGACTATAAATCGCTTGACTCAATGAACGCAGCATGACCGTTTGAATCAAATGCGCGTCGGGGCGATCAGCAATTAATTTTAATAATGTCGAATAATCGCTGGGAGTGATGATTTTTTTATTAGGAAAACGAATACCTAGCTCGGCTAGAAACGCTTTTAAATCGGATAATTTTTCCATAGCAGGAGCAGCATGATCGCGAAATAAGGTGGGTATTTTTGCTTTTAATAAAAAATGTGCGGCTGAAACATTAGCAAGTAACATACATTCTTCAATGATACGATGTGCCACTGTACGAACACTAGGAATGATCTGTTTAATTTTTCGATTTGGCCCAAAAATGACTTGCGTTTCAGTTGTTTCAAAATCAATCGCGCCGCGTGCTTCGCGTGTTTGACGTAACAATTGATAAAGACTATAGAGATTTTGTAAATGCGGTAACAAATTTTTATACGCAGGAGGACACTTATTGGCTTCTAACCAAGCAGCGACTTCATTATAAATCAATCGTGCTTTAGAATGAATCACGGCTGGATAAAACTGAAAACGTTTTAATTCTCCTTTGTTGGAAATCAACATATCGCAAACCATACACAGCCGATTGACTTTAGGTTTTAACGAACAAAGCTCATTTGAAAGAACTTCTGGAAGCATCGGTAACACACTATTCGGAAAATAAACTGAATTGCCACGTGCTTCAGCTTCTTTATCTAACTCACTTTGCGGATTGATGTAATAACTCACATCCGCGATCGCCACGACTAAACGCCATTGTTTTTTTTGTCGTTCACAATAAACCGCATCGTCAAAATCTTTTGCATCGGCTCCATCGATAGTAACGAAAGGCAGTTGTTGTAAATCAACCCGGTCATCCGATTCCTCATTGGGTAACACGCCCGCTTGTAATGCAGCAATTTCTTCTTGTACCGAATCTGGCCAAACATGGGGTAGATTATAATTACGTATCGCTATCTCAATTTCTAAACCAGGCGCCATATGTTCGCCCAGTATCTCGGTAATCCGGCCGATGGCTTGTTGACGAAAACTAGGAAAACGTGTTATTTCCACGACGACAATCTGGCCAGACGTCGCAGCACTTTCATCATCTACACCAATTAAAATATCTTGTGTAATCCGATTATTCGACGGTACAACAAAAGCAACCCCTTTTTCTTTAAAAAATCGTCCCACTAACGAGGGTGTATTACGTTCTAAGACTTCAGCAATCACGCCTTCACGTCGATTACGTCGATCGGTTCCAATGATGCGTGCTAAAACTCTATCGCCATGAAATACCAACTGCATTTGCCGTGCACTTAAATACAGATCATCGCTACCATCATCGGGAACCAAAAAGCCAAACCCGTCGCGATGACCAATAATTCGGCCGCGCACCAAATTCATTTTGTCTGGCAATCCATATCCTTCACGACGTGTTAACACAATTTGTCCATCTCGTTCCATCGCCCGCAAACGTCGTCGCAAAGCTTCTTGGCGTTCGGGATCCGTTAACCCTAAACGTTGATTAAGCTCTTCGCGTTTAACCAGATGACCACATTTTTTTAAATAATCTAAAATGTATTCGCGGCTAGGAATGGGATTATCGTATTTACCGGCTTCACGCACTGCATAGGGATCAACGATAGGTTTCGATTTTTTTGCCATAATTATCACTTGTTAATGAGTTATACCGATCGCACTGAAGATACAAAATTTTTAACGAGCGAGCGGCATATCCGGGTTATCTGGCTAGCACTAGCCAAACTTGGGCTCAAGCCATTCAAGAGGAGGATCGCGGTTCTCCTCTTGAAAATTCCATTTAGATGAGATCAGTATGTTGTATTTCTTAATCGCTTCATCCTAAACTATATTTAGTATGATGTCGCCCATGTTTCAAAAACAAGCTTGCGTATTGAGAAATACCTACTCATTAACGAATAGTCTATTCATAAATCACCATATAAACTTTGTAATATACTAACCGCTGCCAAACCGGCAGTTTCTGATCTCAACACCCGTGGCCCGACCTGCATAGCATGATAAGCGGCAACACGGGCACATTTCTGTTCGTTTTCTGACCATCCTCCTTCGGGACCTACCAATAACGCAACACTCTGACAAGGTGGTAAAGAATTGATATTTTGTTTGGCTTCAGGCTGCAAAATTATTCGCTGCTCGACTTTTATTGCCGTCGTAGCCACGTCAAAGGTCATAGGATTCTCTAACTTCGGCAAACGGGTTCTTCCGGATTGTTCACAAGCCGCCAGCATCACCCCTTGCCAATGTAAACAGCGTTTTTGCCAGCGTTCGGGGGCTAACTTGAGCGTACTATATGCCGTTAATAACGGGATAAAACGCGTCACACCTAATTCCACCGCTTTTTGTAACATATAATCCATTTTATCGGATCGCAATACCGCTTGCGCTAAAGTAATTTTCAAAGGCGACTCACGATTCACAGCAGAAAATTCACCGAGCTTAACACTAACCGTACTTTTATTTAACTCAATAATCGTGGCACGAAATTCTCCCGCTTGACCATTAAATACGATAAACTCATCACCGACCTGCAAACGAAGCACGCGAATTAAATGTCCGGCCGCTTCTTTAGATAGGTTTATAATTTGTTCCGTGTTTAAAGCTTGCGGTTGATAGATACGAGTTAGACGCATAGAATGTTAACGACCTCAATAATTTACTGATAAATTTTTTATGCAAAAGATTAGTGTAATTATTTTAGCGGTTTTTTTGAGCAGCTGCGCAAGCTTTACTCAAACACCCCCATCACTCCCCCGACCAAAAATAGTCAACCACTATCTTTCCTGGACGCAACGTAAGGTACAACTCAACGCCATTCAAAATTTTCGTGTCAATGGCAACCTTGCGGCACACGAAACATCTGGACATGGCGCCAATGCCTCATTCAGTTGGGAACAAACCTATCCTAACTATCAGCTGAGCTTTTTTGGACCTTTAGGCGCACAAAGTGCGGTACTTAACGGAAATCCTCAGCAAGTCAGTTTAACCGTGCATCAACAAACTTACCACGCACAAAGTCCAGAACAACTCTTATACGATCAATTAGGTTTAAATTTACCGGTATCACAATTTTATTATTGGTTACGCGGTCTGCCCGCTCCACAATCCCGTTATACCACGAACTTAGATGCTTATAATCGTGTCATGCAATTACGTCAATCCGGCTGGCGAGTCGTTTATCAACATTTTACTAACCTAGGTAAAATTGATTTACCGGATCGGATTGACCTATCCAATTGTCAGTGGCAAGTCCGCATTATACTCAATCATTGGGATATTAAGTAACACCATGTACTATTGGCCGGCCCCTGCTAAATTAAATCTGTTTTTACATCTTACCGGTCGTAGACCCAACCACTATCATGAACTCCAAACTGTTTTTCAACTGATTGATTACTGTGATGAATTAAGTTTCACACAGCGTACCGATCCACAAATTAATTGTACCTGTTTATCCTTACTCAATCCTGTCACCGCAGCCGTTATACCCGACGAGGATAATTTAGCGATTAAAGCCGCACAATTATTACAAGATAGAAATAAAAACTCACCCGGCGTTGATATACTGATCAAAAAACGTATTCCGATAGGCGGTGGTTTAGGTGGCGGTAGTTCCAATGCCGCCACCACGTTAGTCGTATTAAATCATTTATGGAATATGCATCTTCCCTTAGACGAACTTTTAAAGTTAGGCGCAACACTCGGCGCTGATGTCCCTGTATTTATCCAAGGAGAAACGAGTTGGGCTGAAGGTATCGGTGAAAAACTCCTAGCGATACAGTTACCGGAAACATGGTTTGTGATTATGATTCCACCACTCGCTATTTCGACTATAAAACTTTTTTCACATCCCCGATTGACATACAACACGACACCCATCAAAATACAAACCTTTTTAAGCGGATCATTAACAACACAGAATGATTTTGAATCGATCGTCAAGCAAGATTATCCCATGATGGCAGAAGCTTTAGACTTCTTAAATCATTATGCTCCTGCTCGCTTATCAGGGACCGGCGCTAGTATTTTTGCAACACTCAGTTCAAAAATAGCTGCCGAAACATTGTTAGAAAAAATCAAAGCACCTTATCGGGGCTTTTTGTGTAAAGGGTTAACCACTTCACCTTTACAACAAATAATGAAAAATTGGGGTGTCGCCAAGTGGTAAGGCACCGGGTTTTGATCTCGGCATTCCTAGGTTCGAATCCTAGCACCCCAGCCACAATTCATCCGTCTTTCTCTATTCTTTATTTAACACAATGAGGTTCCTCTGTGTCTGAAATGATGCTCTTTACGGGTAACGCTAACCGACCTTTAGCAGAAAAAGTCGCTAAACATTTAGGTAAGGAATTAGGTAAAGCCACCGTCGGTCATTTCAGTGACGGCGAAATCATGGTAGAAATTTTAGAGAATGTCAGAGGACAAGACATCTTTATTATGCAACCGACGTGTCCACCGGTTAATAGCAATTTAATGGAACTTATCATCATGGCCGATGCCTTACGTCGAGCATCCGCTAAACGTATTACCGCCGTTGTTCCTTATTTTGGCTATGGTCGACAAGACCGCCGAATTCGTTCTTCACGTGTTCCGATTACCGCACGCGTGGTTGCAGATATGATGACTGCTGTCGGCATTAGTCGTTTACTGACTGTCGATTTGCATGCCGATCAAATTCAAGGATTTTTTGATATTCCAGTAGATAATGTCTATGCCACACCCGAAATCTTAAAAGATATGGAAGGACAGAAAATCTATAAAGGAAAAGAGCAATTAATTGTTGTCTCGCCAGATATAGGGGGTGTCGTTCGGGCACGTGCTATTGCTAAACGTTTTAATGATGCGGATATCGCCATCATCGATAAGCGCCGTATTGGTCCGAATCGAACTGAAGTCATGCATGTTATCGGTGATGTCAAGGATCGGAATTGCTTAATGGTCGATGATATCGTCGACACTGGTGGTACACTTTGTTTGGCCGCGCAATCTTTAAAAGAAAATGGTGCGAATTTAGTCATGGCCTATTGTACGCACGCCGTTCTATCAGGGAATGCTATAACCACTATTCAAAACTCAAATATTCATGAACTCGTCGTTACGGATACTGTGCCACTGACGGATGAAGCTCGGCATTGCAAAAAAATTCGCCAACTGAGCTTGAGTGATATGTTGGCAAAAACTATCTGCCGCATTAATTCTGAAGAATCGGTCAGTTCAATGTTTGTTGACTAATAGCCACTCTAAAACACTTATTAAATCACTCAATTAACATTACGCCATTCTAATATGAAAGTAATTGGCAGGCGTTCCTTCTGTTTCGATGCAGAATCTCATTTTACTTCATTATTTCTAAAAAATGCCTGGAATTTCGTTACAAATCCCCGTAAACTACAGCCCACTTAATCCTGGTCGCGGGATGAGTATTTTTTTGAATTTGAGGAATAAACTGATGTCGACTAACCATTCATTTGAACTAACTGCGCAAGCTCGAGAGGCGTTTGGGTCGGGTGCGAGCCGCCGTCTCCGCCGTCTTGAGAATCGCATTCCTGCTATTTTATATGGTGCTTCAGAGCCACCCTTGCCGATTTCCTTGGAACATAATCAGGTATTACGGGCATTGGACAATGAAGCCTTTTACTCGCATATTCTAACTATCAAAATTGATGGCATCGAGCAAAAAGCCGTACTAAAAGATCTACAACGGCATGCTTATAAGCCACGCATTCTACATGTGGATTTACAGCGGGTTTCAGCGAAAGAAAAGATTACCATGTCGGTGCCTTTACACTTTAAAGGCGAGACTGATGCCCCCGGTGTCAAAGACACAGGGGGTGTGCTAACCAAACTATTGAATAGTGTCGAAGTTCGTTGTTTACCTGCCGCCCTTCCGGAATATCTAGAAGTGGATGTATCTAAATTAGGACTGGATGAATCCATCTTATTGTCCGAGCTCAGCTTACCAGAAGGGGTTGAGTTAACGGCAGCAATCAGTCATGAAGAAGACAGACCGGTGGTCAACATTCACATACCGCGTGCGGTTGTCGAAGAAGATCTAACCGCAGCGCCTGAATCAGCCGAAGTACCGGCTATCAATGTCAAAGATGATACCGAACAGGAAGCGAGTGAAAGCAAAGAAAAGGCCGAAAAGGGTAAAGACTAAACTTTCGGCATGACATCTCACTCAATACAGCTGATTGCCGGCTTAGCAAATCCTGGTAAGGACTATGCAAAAAGCCGGCATAATGCCGGATCGTGGCTGATAAGCGCACTACTCCATTCATTGTCCTTATCCCCTTTAAAGATGGAAAATAAATTCCATGCCTCCGTGACTGCCTGGTCTCTTCCCACTGGGAAATGTTGGTTGCTGGTTCCTAACACCTATATGAACGATTCAGGACGTGCGATTAAAGCCATAACTCATTTTTATCATATCCCACCTGAAGCGACATTAATTGTCCACGATGATTTGGATTTATTACCAGGTGTGGCACGCTATAAAGAAGGGGGTGGTGATGGCGGACATAATGGTTTAAAAGATATTATTAGACATTTACAGTGCAAAGATTTTTGGCGGTTACGACTCGGCATCGGCCACCCTGGCCAGCGCGACCGCGTACATGATTATGTTTTAAGTTCACCTTCTGTTTCCGATAAACAAAGAATAGAGCTTGCTATCGATCAGGCGCTGACGACAATCACGCTATTTGCTGAAGGCAATCAAGCACAAGCCATGCAAATGCTACACACGCAACAAGAATAACTGGAAAACATTATGGGATTTAAATGTGGCATCGTTGGGCTTCCCAATGTGGGAAAATCCACCTTATTTAATGCGTTAACTAAAGCCGGTATTGCAGCCGCCAACTACGCTTTTTGCACCATCGAACCAAATATAGGCGTTGTACCTGTTCCCGATCGACGTCTCAACGAACTAGCCAAGATTGTTAAACCACAAAAAATATTACCCACAACCATGGAATTTGTTGATATCGCCGGTTTAGTGCAAGGAGCTGCACAAGGTGAAGGGTTAGGAAATAAATTTCTAGCGCATATACGTGAAGTCGATGCGATTGTGCACGTTGTACGCTGTTTTGAAGATCCCGATGTAGTCCATGTCACAGGCCAAGTTAATCCAGTCGCTGATGTACAGACTATTCATACCGAATTAGCCTTAGCCGATCTAGAAAGCGCTGAAAAAGCGGTACTACGTCTTAACAAAGCCAGTAAATCTAATGACAAATTGGCTCAACAAAGCAAAAGCTTACTTGAGCATATCATTCCAGAATTAAATCAAGGTCGTTTATTACGTCAACTCGATTTGAGTCCTGAAGATTTAAAGTTATTGCGTCCTTATTCTTTTTTAACACTCAAATCAACCTTATACATTGCCAATGTCGATGAACAAGGTTTTGTTAATAACCCATTACTTGATCAATTAGAAACTTATGCCATTGCAGACAAAGCCAAAGTCGTCGCAATTTGTGCGAAATTAGAAGAGGATTGTATCGAGTTAAGTGATGAGGAAAAACAAGAATTTTTACAAGAATGTGGTTTAACCGAAACCGGTTTGGATCGCTTGATACGTGCCGGTTATGAGTTACTGGATCTACAAACCTATTTTACTGCGGGTGTCAAAGAGGTCCGTGCTTGGACAGTACACAAAGGTGCCACTGCACCCCAAGCGGCAGCGTGTATCCATACTGATTTCGAAAAAGGATTTATTCGTGCTGAAGTCATTAGTTACGATGACTTCATACATTATCAAGGTGAACAAGGTGCCAAAGAAGCCGGTAAATGGCGCTTAGAAGGCAAGACTTATCTCGTCAAAGATGGTGATGTCATGCATTTTTTATTTAATGTCTAGTTTAAAATTCCTTCTTAAAAAAACAATTTTTTTCTCATTTTTATGAATATATTTTTTTGTGTCGAATCTAATTAATAATTAATTTTTTATTTTAATTAAAAATTTATTAAAGTCTTATTAGATAAAAGATAACGGCATCATGCGTTTTCTACAAAATGAATAAATTATTAAATTTTTTTATGTTGTTTTTTATTATCTAAATTAAATAATTTTTGTTATAATTTAATAAAAAAATATAGACTATATTATTATTAAACTCCAGAATAAGGAGGGCTTATGAATTTAGATTATTTAGATAACAAAATACCTCAACGTTGGCTATTGTTACTGTGTTATTACCTACCCTTTTGTAATTTATTATCTTTTTATATAAGGCCTAGCAGTTTTTATTTTAAATGTCGCACATTTATCAATGAACTGAAGCACAGCGGTCAGAAAGATTTTCCTTTAGCACAGCTGCCTGATTTTTTATATCTTTTGGAAAAATATTCGTTTAAAGAAACTGAGAAAAAACTAGCCAACGAAATAATTTCCGAAATTTTGATTAAAGATCATAAAAAATTCAAAAAAGATCATTTAATTGCGTTGTTGGCACGATTTGATCCTGATGATAAAAGTAGCCGTACACCTATCCTCAACAACGCCCTGGAACATATCCCCTCTAAATTTTACGCTGAATACTTGAGCAGTTTAAACGCCAGTCAATGTACTTTACGAGACTTAAAATGGTGTGTACGCTTAAAAATTAAACTGAAACTAGAAGATAGATTAGCACTCACCTTATCATTGCCTGATGACAAATTAATTACCTACCAATCAATTATTTTTCCATTAGTAGCCCAAGAATGTAATGAGCTCCTAAATCCTCAATTCGGTTTGAATAAATTTTTAAGTGATCATATCATTAGCCAATTGCTAGAATTTATCTTTATACGTAATCCTCGTTTAATTTTTTCTTCTACTTTCATTCAAACATTACTAAGCCAATTGTTGGAAATTCAAGACCCATTATTAACTTCACGTATTTTAAAACTGGATATATCAGAACGATTTACTTTTTTTGAAAACTTTTTAGTCAATAGCGAAAATTTCCAGCAAACCAGTCACCATTTCCTTAGTTTTTGCCAGGAAGATCGATGCTCTGCTATGATCGATCACTTGATCAATTGCGTATTTAATACTCAAGAAGCTGCGCAGGATGAAACCTTACAGGAAGAAAAAAAATTGACTCTGGATAGCTGGAAGAATTTTTTATTAACAAAACTCTTGGAAGGAAGCTATCGATTGAGTTTATTTCAATTTCTTGCTATCCAAACATTAACCAAAAAACAACTGGATTTAGAAAAACTAAAACAACTTTTTAACACGTGCAATTCACCTGAACAGGAGAAAAATTTTTCACTTGCCTGCCAATCCTCTGTTGTTGAATATAGTATTCTCGCAATAAAAACCTATATTAAAGATAATTTCATGATACACGTACGCAAAGAAAACACTCGTCACGATATTCACCGTGCTTTTTATCGATTTTTTAACAACGAGTATACGGGTAAACCTCTCAATGTTTCGAAACTTATTTTAAAAAAATTACCTGAGCATTTACAAGCTACCTACGAAACAGATTTAAACTTTTTACAACAATTATTATCGCAACTCTATTTAATAGAAAACAACCCTAGCTTAGTGGAATTTAAAAATAAACGTTGGATGGCATGGAATAAAGCTCAAAGAGAATATGAAGAAATCAGCGAGGCGCGTAGAGAACTTCTACAACGCATCCACGATGGACTACAAAGTAGTGTTTCTTATCAACGCATGAATGAGATTTTTGGCAGCAAAGCACAAATCGTGCAGGAAAAATGGAAACAGACTTTAGGTGTTCATTTTTTTGATGCCAATGATAAAGAGGAGCGTAAACTCGCATTACAAGATGCGGCTAAAATTATCCAATTTAAACGTGAATATAATGATACTTCTTCCTTGGGCACTTCACCCATGGCAGGCAGTTATTTTAGCTAACACTCCATCATACCCATTAAGAAAATCCGATCTTCATTTTAGGCCGCTTCAGACTGGTTTAATATCCCCCCAGCGATTAAACAGCTTATAAAGCAATTGAAAGACCTACTCCTCCGAGTAAACTAATTTATGATCATTTAAATAATTTAATAATGACAAGGAGATTTATGGATATTATTAAAGATATAAAAGTAGTTCCCTGGGATCACCAAAGTGGTACGGGACCTTTTCATGTTATTTTTTCGAGTCAAATTTGGAAAAACGCTTGGTGGGTAGAACGCGAACATTGCCCGGGAAAATGGCAAGAAGACCCAAATCATAATCCTTGGCGTATATTTCGCGCGGCAACGAGTGAAGAAATAGCCCTAGGCAATCCTACAAGTTGTGATAGTGCCGAAGATTGCAACAAATTATTATGCAAGGATCCAAAAACCGAAGCTACCTATCAGAAAGTGGGTTATAAAGCCGATGGATCGGGTACTAATCTTTCGTACACTTCAGCGCGTGTCGCAAAATCTGTTTACAATATTTACGAAAAATCTGAGACCAAACCTAAGTTATCTGCTTATATAACTGATTGGTGCCAATATGATGCCAGATTGCAAAATGAAACGGATCCTACTCAAGCTGGACGTGGTTTTGATCTTACTAAAATCGATCCTAACGTATTTGACCGACTTATCTTTTCTTTCATGGGTATTTATGGAGACTTTGGAGAAAAAGCCCACGTTTTGCAAAAATCAGTGGATGGCTGGAATAAACAAGCATCCACTGCAATGAGAAAGGGCCACATCGTGCTAATGGATCCTTGGGGCGATCTCGCCACTTATACGAATGTAGGTTTAAGCGCAGCTCAAGGACATATGGATTTAACTTATGATAATTATCTCAACTATTATCAACAAAAAAAGGCAGCCGGCTTATTAGGTGGGATGAGAGAACTTAAGAAAAAAAATCCCGCTTTAAAATTCTCTTTTAGTGTAGGTGGTTGGACTTTATCAGGATTTTTCTCGGATATGGTTAAAAATCAAGAAATGCGCGAAGAATTTATCAATAGTGTCATTGATTTCATCGAGAGATTCCCGATGTTTGATGGTATTGATATCGACTGGGAATATCCAGGCACCACCGGAAATGCGGGTAATCATTTTGATCCAGAAAACGATGGTAATAATTATGCTCTATTAATTAGTGAATTACGTACCGCATTAGATATTAAATTTGGAAAAAAAACCAAAACTATCACCATTGCGATGAGTGCGGATCCTGAAAAAATGAAATTTAGCAACATAGCAGGCTTGAAAAAAGCAGGCTTAGATTTTATTTTTCTGATGAGTTATGACTTTTTTGGTACTGGTTGGGCTCCTAGTTTAGCACACCATAGCAACTTGCAAAAATCACTAGTATCTGACTTTTCTGCGATCAAAGCATTAGCTTATTTGGTAAGTGAAGGTATTCCAACCCAGATGATTCATTTAGGTGTGGCCAATTATGCACGTGCTGCAGCAGATGCGAATTTAAGCTCATTAAAATATAATATACAAGGTAAGGCTTTGGGCAGTTTTGAAAACGGTGCCTATGAATTCTTTGATTTAATTAAAAACGTTCTTGATTTAGAAGCAAACGCAGCGCAAGGCAAAAATGGTTTCAACCTAATGACCGATACCGATGCCGATGCGGATATTCTGTATAGTACGAATACCCAACATTACATCTCGCTGGAAACACCCCGAACAGCAAAAAACAAAGGTGAATACGTTAAAAATCATGGTCTAGCAGGCTGTTTCAGTTGGTCTTGCGATCAAGATGATGGTTTATTAGCCAACGCTTGCAGAGAAGGAATGGGTTATAAGGTCATTAAGGAAAATTTTGCGATGGATCACCTATATAATAAGGGTATAGAATTTAATATGCCTGGAAAACTTAAAAAATAAATAATACTTACAATTTAATTTTAAGAGTGCTCTTCAGGCACTCTTTTTTTTAATCAAAACTTTGTTTTATTAAACTAATATTAAACAAAAAAGTTGAATCTTTTTATTTTACTTAGTTATCATGAAAGCAGATTATTTTCCTGCATCCAATCGTCATTATAAATCTTGCTCAGATATTTAATACCACTATCCGGTAACACTGTCACAATAGTGGTAGGTTCGGTTAATTCGGCGGCAATCTTTAATGCCGCCCATACGTTGGCACCCGATGAACCTCCCACTAATAATCCTTCTTCTTTAGCTAAGTGTCGCGCGGTTATAAAAGCATCTTTGTCATTAAAAGGAACAATTTCATCCAATACTGAAAAATCGAGTGCTTTCGCAATGTGATCTTCACCGACACCTTCAATTAAATAATTACAATTCCCTTCTTTAGAAATTTTTCCCGTCTTAAAGTATTCAAAATAAATAGAACCTATCGGATCGGGCATCACCACTTTAATGGCTGGATTTTTTTCTTTGAGAAAACGACCTATACCAGAAACTGTCCCGCCAGTACTGCCAGATGCTATAAAAATATCGATTTTACCACGTGTTTGTTGCCAAATTTCTGGGGCCGTGCTGACATAATGTGCTTCAGGATTTTTTGGATTATCATATTGGTCGATTCGAAAACTATTTGGCGTTTCGGCAGCGATACGTTTAGCCACATTGACGTAATGTTCAGGAGAATCCGGAGCAGCTGCGGTCGGTGTTACCACTATTTCGGCACCATACGCACGTAAGGCATTTTGTTTTTCCAGACTGACTTTATCTGGCATCGTCAAAATAGCACGGTAACCTTTTATAGCGGCTAGCATCGCAATAGCGGCACCGGTATTACCAGAGGTATTTTCAACCAGCGTACCGCCAGGTTTTAACCAGCCTTTTTGTTCCGCATCGGCAATAATATACTCAACAATTCGATCCTTGATACTACCGCTAGGATTAGCAAATTCACATTTTACTAAAATAGTAACCTGCTTATTAGGCACAATTCTTTTTAATTTAATAAGCGGTGTATTCCCTATCGATCGTAAAAGAGAATCTATCATCATAAAAATTGAGCAATTACTTTACCCATATCGGCAGGCGATTTTACCGTATGTACACCAGCTGCTTCCAAGGCTTTAAATTTTTCAGCCGCAGTACCTTTACCACCCGAAATAATCGCACCGGCATGGCCCATACGTTTTCCAGCAGGTGCTGTCATACCGGCAATATAAGCCACCACAGGCTTAGTAACATAGGTTTTAATAAAATCTGCCGCTTCTTCTTCCGCCGTACCACCAATTTCACCGACCATTAAAATAGCTTCCGTTTGCGGATCTTCTTGAAACAAACGCAATATATCAACAAAGTTCATCCCTGGAATAGGATCTCCGCCAATACCAACACAAGTACTTTGACCGAAACCTAGATCAGTCGTTTGTTTAACCGCTTCATAGGTTAACGTACCCGAACGTGATACGATCCCCACGCGACCGGGTTTGTGGATATAACCAGGCATAATACCTATTTTACATTGGCCGGGTGTAATCACACCAGGACAATTCGGTCCTATTAAGCGCGCATGGGTATTCGTTTCTAAATAAACCTTCACATCGAGCATATCCAATACAGGTATCCCTTCAGTAATACAAACAATTAATGAAATACCCGCATCGGCGGCTTCAACAATAGAATCTTTACAAAAAGGTGCGGGAACATAAATAACACTCGCATCAGCACCGGTTTTTTCAATAGCATCAGCGACGGTATTAAATACCGGCAAATCTAAATGCTGTGCTCCCCCTTTTCCAGGCGTTACACCACCGACCATCTGTGTACCATAAGCGATGGCTTGCTCAGAATGAAAAGTTCCTTGTTTCCCGGTGAAGCCTTGACAAATGACTTTGGTGTTTTTGTCGATTAATATACTCATACATCTAACCTTTTAAGAAAATATGTTTTATTTTGTAGCCAAAAAATCAAGTGCGAAGAGTATCACGCAATTATTGGAGATTTAACAGCCGCTACTATCTGTTCCGCTGCACCGGTTAAACTATTCGCAGCAATGATATTCAAACCACTTTCAGATAGTTTTTTTGCCCCTACCGCTGCATTATTACCTTCTAAACGCACCACAACCGGAATTTTAACGCCCACATCTTTAACTGCACCAATAATTCCATCGGCAATCATGTCACAACGGACAATACCACCAAAAATATTCACTAATATCCCTTTGACTTTTTCATCGGATAAAATAATCTTAAATGCTTCCGTCACCCTTTCTTGTGTAGCACCACCACCCACATCTAAGAAATTAGCCGGGTTACCACCGTGTAATTTAATTAAATCCATCGTCGCCATGGCGAGACCCGCACCATTCACCATACAGCCAATGTCGCCATCTAAAGCAATGTAATTTAATTCCCAATCATGGGCACGATTTTCACGTTCATCTTCTTGGGAAGGATCACGCATAGCGCGTAACTGAGCTTGTCTAAATAAAGCATTATCATCGACTACCACTTTGGCATCTAAACAGATTAGCTGATCATTTTTATCGATAATCAAGGGATTAATTTCGACTAAACTCAGATCACGCTCGACAAACATCTTACCTAGACCTAATAAAATTTGCGTAAATTCTTTTAATTGATTCGGTGTTAATTGCAATTTAAAACCAATATCACGTGCTTGATAAGGCATCACTCCTAACAAGGGATCCATGGTAATTTTTAATATTTTTTCGGGTGTTTCTTCAGCCACCTTCTCAATTTCAACACCCCCTTCGGTACTTGCCATGATAACCACCCGACGTGTACTGCGATCAAGCACCGCGCCTAAATAGAGTTCGCGTTTAATATCACAAGGCTGGGCAATCAATACTTGACTAACCGGTTGACCCTGCTCATCCGTTTGAAAGGTCACTAAACGTCGACCCAGTAGACGTTTACTTTCCGCTACTACGGCTTCTTTACTCGTAACGTATTTAACACCCCCTGCCTTGCCTCTTCCACCCGCATGTACCTGAGCTTTGACCATCCATGCATTTCCACCTAATGCTTCTGCAGCAGCCAAGGCCTCTTCGACTGTGCTAGCGGGTTTACCTAAGGGGATCGGTAGACCATATTCGCTAAATAGTTCTTTACCTTGGTATTCATGTAGATTCATGGATTTCTTTTTCTCCTAATTATTACTATTACTTTTTAAAAAAAATGTAACGGATAGTTCTCACTCACAATGTCTGCTTATTGGAAGTCATTCATTGCTGCTAGCTTACACGTCAATCAACAAACGAGATGGATCTTCAAGTAGTTCTTTAATGGTTTTTAAAAAGCTCACTGATTCTTTGCCGTCAATAATACGATGATCATAGGATAAAGCAACATACATCATGGGTCGAATAACCACTTGACCGTTTTCTACCACAGGTCGTTCCTCTATTTTATTCATCCCGAGTATCGCACTTTGCGGTGGATTAATAATGGGTGTGGCAAGTAGCGACCCGAAAACTCCGCCATTGGTAATAGTAAATGTACCTCCGGTCATGTCTTCAATAGCGATCTGATTTTCTTTGGCTTTACGACCATAATTGGCAATCGTCTTTTCTATATCAGCAAACGATAAACGATCCGCATCGCGCACAATAGGTACCACCAAACCCCGATCGGTCGAGACAGCAATGCCAATATCAAAATAACTATGATAAACCACTTCGTTACCATCAATGGATGCATTCACAGCGGGAAAACGCTTCAAAGCTTCTATAACCGCCTTAGTAAAAAACGACATAAAGCCCAAACGTGTACCGTGTCTCTTTTCAAAACTGTCTTTATAGAGACTACGCAGTTCAATGACTTTTTGTAGATTAATTTCATTAAAAGTTGTCAAAATAGCCGCATTATGCTGCGCCGCCACAAGTCGTTCAGCGATGCGCGCACGTAACCGTGTCATGGGTACACGTTTTTCCAAACGTTCATTGCGGGCAGGCGTATCCGATACAGGGGCATCAGCAGCCATCCGCTTGGATAGATCCGAAGGTAATGTTTGTGGTGCAGGTGCTTTTGCTTGCTGCAATACATCGGATCGCGTCACACGACCTGATTTACCGCTACCTGAGATATTCTCTAAAGGTAAACCTTGTTCTGCTGCGCTACGTCTTGCCGCAGGACCTGCCAAATGGGTGTCACTATCCGCAGGTTTAGTTTTTTCTGCGACGGGTGCTGCTGCTGATTGAGAGGGTTGATCTGTTTTCATACTCGCTTCCTTGTCAGTGTCTAGATGCGCTAAAATTTCACCCGCTTTAACCACAGTTCCTGCTTGTTTTATAATTTCGCCCATCACACCGTCGGCGGGTGCCGGTACTTCTAAAACCACTTTATCAGTTTCCAGATCGACTAGATTATCATCCCGTTTAACCTTTTCACCTGATTTTTTATGCCACGTGATGACGGTCGCATCAGCAACCGACTCAGGCAACATCGGAACTTTTACTTCAATACTCATCTCTGGATTCCTCTAAGTTAATTCAGCTTTTTGGCTTAAAAAAAATCTAGGTTAAAGCTTCTTTAACCAATGTTTGTTGTTCTTCTGCATGCACTAAAGGTGAACCTACCGCAGGAGCTGCGGAAGCGGGTCTACCTATATATCGTAAGGTTTGAGTTTTTCCAAGACACGAAACAAGATGATGTTGGACACCATACCAAGCCCCTTGGTTTTTAGATTCTTCTTGGCACCACACTACATCTTTGACTTTAGAATAACGTTTTAGTTCGGCATTGAGCTCGATGTCTGGGAAAGGATACAGTTGTTCGATACGTATCAGTGCAATATCATCACATTTTTTCATGCGACATTGTTCAAGTAAATCATAATAAACCTTACCGCTACATAAAACGACACGTTTTACTTTTTTGACGTCGACTTCACGGTCAGAAATAATAGATTGCCAACCGCCGCTGCTTAATTCATGCAAAGTCGATACCGCTAATTTATTGCGTAACAAACTTTTCGGTGTCATCAGGATCAAAGGTTTCCGATAGCGGCGTAACATTTGCCGCCGCAAACAATGAAAAATCTGTGCGGGTGTACTGGGGACACAGACTTGCATATTATCTTGTGCGCATAGCTGTAAGAAACGTTCTAAACGGGCTGAGGTATGTTCAGGACCCGAACCTTCGTAACCATGAGGAAGAAATAAAACCAAACCACACAATCTTCCCCATTTTTGTTCCGAAGAACTTAAAAATTGATCAATAACAACTTGCGCGCCGTTAACAAAATCACCGTATTGTGCTTCCCAAATAACTAAACTATTCGGATTAGAAATCGCATAACCATATTCAAAACCCATGACTGCCGCTTCTGAAAGTATGGAGTCAATAACAGAAAATGCATTGGGATGTTTGGCAAGCTGCGCTAAAGGGACAATGGTTTGATTGGTATTAAAATCGTGAAGTACCGCATGACGGTGGAAAAAGGTACCCCGTTCACTGTCTTGACCGGATAAACGCACTTCATAATCTTCTTGCAATAAAGTGGCGTAAGCCAGCGTTTCGGCATAACCCCAATTTAATGGTAATTGACCCGCGGTCATTTTACGTCGATCTTCCATAATTTTGGCGACTTGTGGTTGCAATACAAAACCTTCGGGTAAGGTTTCAATTTGTGTAGCCAATTTTTTAAGAAGTTTTAAATTGACCGCGGTATCAACCACGGCACGCCAATCTTGATAACGATAAGGGCGCCAATCAATACGATACGGATTGTCGTAATCGATAGTAAGACGTTGCACAACGGGCTCACCATTATCTAAGCAATTTCTATAGGCATCGGACCACTGTTGAACCTCGTCTGCAGTTACTACACCTTGACTCATTAAGACATCGGCATACTGCTGTTTTGCTGTCGGTAATTGCTTGATAGTTTGATACGTTATCGGCTGGGTTGCGGCAGGTTCATCAGCTTCATTATGGCCGTGACGACGATAACAAACTAAATCAATAACGACATCTTTTTTAAACGTTTGCCGAAAGTCAAATGCCAGTTGTAAAGTAAACAATACCGCTTCGGGGTCATCTCCATTGACATGAAAAATCGGCGCATCAACAATTTTAGCTGGGTCGGTACAATACCAACTCGAACGCGCGTCTTGCGGGTCGGTGGTAAAACCGAGTTGATTATTCAACACAATATGTAAAGTCCCACCGGTTCCATAGGCTTCGGTTTGTGATAATTCAAAATTTTCCATAACGATGCCCTGACCAGAAAAGGCCGCATCACCATGAATAAGTAAAGGTAACACCTGACTTCTACCACTATCTTGACGTCGCTCTTGGCGTGAACGTACTGAACCTTCTACCACAGGGTTAACAATTTCTAAATGTGAAGGATTAAACGCCATAGCGACGTGCATGATGCCATGATCAGTTTTTAAATCGGCAGCAAAACCTTTGTGATATTTCACATCTCCCGAGCGATTTTCTTGTGTTAGCTTACCAACGAACTCTTCAAACAATTTAGCCGGTGATTTACCTAAAATATTAATTAAGACATTTAATCGACCACGATGTGCCATGCCAATCACAATTTCTTGTACCGAATCAGCACTGGCATACGCGATTAATTCTTCGAGTAAAGGAATTAAACTATCACCGCCTTCCAAAGAAAAACGCTTTTGTGCGACAAATTTATTACCGAGAAATTTTTCTAAACCATCCGCCTTGATCAAACTTTTTAAAATAGTTTTTTTAATTTGTGCTGAAAAACTCGGTTTACCCGCAACCGATTCAATACGCGATTGCAACCAGGATCGTTGTGCGTGATCGACAATATGTTCATATTCAAAGCCTATAGTTCGACAGTAAATCTTTTTTAAATGCGCTAGCAAGCTTTCTGCCGTAACACTTTGTAAACCGAGTAAGCCATTAAGATTAACGGTACGACCCAAATCTTGCTCATTAATATCGTGGCTTTCTAAACTTAAATCGACTATTTTTCGTTTGGAGGCTAATGCTAACGGATCCAAATGCGCTTGATAATGACCATAGCGCCGATAAGCATCAATTAATCCTAGCAATTTATATTGAAAATCGCTGGTCTGGCGAGTCGTTCTCTTCTCAATAGGACGTTGCGCTAATTCAGTGAAATAAGAACGTATGTCGGTATGCGAAACATCCTTTTCTTTATCACTGAGTTGATTAAAATAGGTTTGCCATTCAGCACTGAGCTGATTCGGGTCACGTAGGTATTGCTCATAGAGGGTTTCTAAATAAGTGCCATTGCCACTAAATAGATAGGAATTTTTTTGTAAGGCCTGTGCCGATTTTAATTGCTCAGTCATGATGGTTAAATTTTATCCTATTAAGTGCTCACCGTTAAGTAAACTTATATACTCGGTGTGAGTATAGTTTATTGTATTTATCTAAATAACAGAAATCATCGCTGACTCAGTGTTCTGCTAAAAAGCTTCACACTTCTTCCTGTAAAAGCTCAGAACGTATATGACCTATTGCCTTAGCTGGGTTAAGACCCTTAGGACAGACCGTGGTACAGTTCATAATAGTCCGACAACGAAATAAACTAAATAAATCATTTAATTCCGCTAAACGTTGTTCTTTGGCATCGTCGCGATTATCTACCAAAAAGCGGCAAAGCCACAATAAGGCTGCTGGACCCAAAAATTTATCCGGATTCCACCAATAAGAAGGACAAGCGCTAGTGCAACAAGCACATAAAATACATTCATAAAGCCCGTCTAATTTTTCGCGTTGCTCAGGTGATTGTAAACGTTCTTTGGCGGGTGGCTCTTTATCATTAATAAGATAAGGCTGAGCTTTTTCGTATTGACGATAAAAAGGTTCCATGTCCACCACTAAATCACGTATCACCGGTAAACCTGGCAACGGTCTCAAAATAATCGGCGAGCGCAAAGAAGAAACCTGCGTGATACAAGCCAAACCATTTTTACCATTGATATTCATGCCGTCGGATCCACAGACACCTTCGCGGCAAGAACGACGAAAGCTCAAGGTTTGATCTTGTTCCTTCAAACATTCCAAGGCTTCCAATAACATCATGTCTTTACCGGACACAATCTCCAGCGTGTAATCCTGCATATAAGGCTTTTTGTCGATCTCGGGATCATATCGATAAATAGAAAATTGCATAATTTAGCCTAATGAGTGAATATATAGAACATACAAAAAAGCCATTCAACAACACAATCCATTAAAAGATAAAGAGGTTGCATTAGTAAGATCGCTCTTTAAGCTCCATCGGCGGTACCGTTAAAGGTTTCCGATTAACCGATCTAAAATCTATCGTATCCGCTTTAGAAAAGTATAGTAAATGCTTTAACCAATTTTCATCATCCCGTTTCGGAAAATCTTCACGACTATGCGCACCGCGACTTTCTTCACGCGTTAATGCAGATAGTGCAGAAGCAGTAGCCACTTCCATCAGGTTATCGAGCTCTAAGGCTTCCACGCGCGCGGTATTAAAAATTTGACTATGATCGGTTAAGACCGCATGGTTTAGACGTTCTTGCAATCGTTTTAATTTAACTAAGCCTTCTTCCATATATTTCGCCGTACGAAACACGCCAAAATCGGTTTGCATAATTTTTTGCATCGCATGCCGAATCTCGACCAAACTTTCTCCTTGCTTGGATTGCTCCCAACGGTTCAATCGACTTAATGCCACATCTAAATCATCCTGTGTAATATTAAGTAGTGGTAAATCTTGGATTAAGGATTCGCCGACATGTAAACCGGCTGAACGACCAAACACAATTAAATCAAGCAAAGAGTTACCACCCAATCGATTCGCACCATGCACAGAAACGCAAGCACATTCACCCGCTGCGTATAAACCTTCCACCACTTGATCCTGACCTTCGATATCGATCGTGATGACTTGACCATGCACATTAGTAGGTATTCCACCCATCATGTAATGACAAGTTGGAACAACGGGTATCGGTGTGGTAATGGGATCGACATGCGCAAACGTCAAGGCCAATTCACGAATTCCAGGTAAACGTTTTTTAATAATATCTGCACCCAGATGATCCAACTTTAATTTGACATAATCAGTGCCTTCTGGATTAAATCCGTTTCCAGCACGTAATTCTAAAGCCATTGCACGCGCGACGACATCCCGCGAAGCTAAATCTTTGGCATGGGGGGCATAACGTTCCATAAAACGTTCACCCTTTTTATTAATGAGATATCCCCCTTCACCACGACAACCTTCTGTCACCAATACACCGGCGCCGGCGATCCCAGTCGGATGAAATTGCCACATTTCCATATCTTGAACCGGAAAACCCGCACGTAAGGCCATACCGATGCCATCACCCGTATTGATCATCGCATTGGTCGTCGATTGGAAAATTCGGCCTGCACCACCTGTCGCTAAAATAGTGGCACGACTATGAAAAAAAACCACTTCGCCGGTTTCAATACATAAAGCAGTCAACCCCGCGACTTGGCCTTGTGGGGTTTTAACCAAATCAATAGCATACCATTCATTAAAAAAATGTGTTTTAGCTTTTAAGTTTTGCTGATACAAAGTATGTAACAAGGCATGGCCCGTTCTATCTGCCGCGGCACAGGTACGAGCAGCTTGATCCCCACCAAAATTTTTGGATTGGCCACCAAAAGGACGCTGATAGATCTTTCCTGACTCCATCCGTGAAAACGGTAAGCCCATATGTTCCAGTTCATACACTGCTTCAGGACCCGTTTTACACATATACTCAATACTAGCTTGATCTCCTAAATAATCAGAGCCTTTAACGGTATCATACATGTGCCAACGCCAATCGTCTTCATGCGCATTACCTAAGGCACAGGTGATACCACCTTGCGCAGAAACCGTATGTGAACGCGTTGGGAATACTTTAGAAATCAACGCAACTTTCTGACCTGAGTGGGCTAATTGCAAGGCCGCTCGCATACCCGCGCCTCCCGCACCAACGATCACCGCATCAAATGTGTATGTGGGTAAAGCCATAGGTTAGTTGCCCCAGAAAATCACTAAACCCCAGATAAAATAGAGGAATAGCGCAATGATAATGATGAGTTGACTGAATAAACGTAAACTCGCTGATTTAATATAGTCCGTCACTATCGTCCATAAGCCAATCCATGCATGCCAAAATAAACTTAATAAAAATAAGCTGCTGAACAAACGCATACCAAAATGACTAAATAGACTCTGCCAGGTCACATAATCCAGAGGCTGATGACAAAGAATAAACGTCAATAAAAAGATAATATAGGCTGCCAAGATCAGCGAAGTGACGCGTTGGATTAACCAATCACGCAAACCGTTACCGCTCAGACTGGTTACATTGGTTAATTTTTTTACCATAAATAAATTCCCATCACACCAGTCAATAGTATCGCCAGCACCATCACCACACCTCCGCTAAAGCGAGCTGACTTCAGTTCTTCGCCAATTCCACCATCCATTAACAAATGGCGTATACCGGCAAATAAATGGTAAAAGAGTGCCAATAAAAAACCTAAGAGCATCAATTTAATTAAAGGGTGTGTAAAACACGTATGTACGGTAAAAAAAGCCTCTGGACTCTGCAG
Organism: Candidatus Rickettsiella isopodorum; assembly: GCF_001881495.1. Lineage (NCBI taxonomy): Bacteria > Pseudomonadati > Pseudomonadota > Gammaproteobacteria > Legionellales > Coxiellaceae > Rickettsiella > Candidatus Rickettsiella isopodorum. Next base: position 163,378 of record NZ_LUKY01000032.1, read on the forward strand.
TGTCAGTGTCATAACGACTAAAAAGACCGGGATAATTAAAAATAAGAAAAAACCCGAGATTCGATGCAAAATTGACACGATTGCGGTAATAGGAAAGCGCATCGTCAATAAATTAAGGTTAATGGGACGTTTACTCACAGATTGTAAGCCTTTAAATGAAACTAGAGGAAAAAGACTGGGCGATTATACGCTTAAATAGAGCGCAAATACAAATTAGTTTACTTTGATACCGGTGGGTGTTTAAAGTAAGTCTAATGACTCTATTAATAAGCAAATTCAACCGCGGAAGTGATGCATTATCTACTACTTGCTTATCCTTCAATTCGTAAAAACTCCTAAATAAAATTTAATTTAAACCCACCAAACCTGCTAATTTTTTCATCTCATCAGCTTTTAACTCACGGTATTGGCCTCTACTCAAATCCTCAGGCAATGCCACATTGCCGAATCGCACACGCATCAAACGACTGACGCTAATACCTTGCGATTCCCATAAACGTCTCACTTCTCGATTGCGACCTTCTTTCAACACCACATGATACCAATGATTGGCACCGGATCCACCGCGCTCTTCGATACGCGTAAAAGCTGCTTTGCCATCTTCTAATTCCACGCCTTGAGTTAAACGTTGCAGAATTTTCTTATCTACTTTGCCTAATACACGCACGGCATATTCTCTTTCAATTTCGTAAGAAGGATGCGATAAACGATGCGCTAATTCGCCATCATTGGTAAAAACTAATAACCCTAAGGTATTGATATCTAAACGACCGATCATGATCCAACGTTGACCGCGCAATGATGGCAAGTGTTCAAATACTGTCGGCCGCTGGTCTGGATCCGAACGTGCACAGATCTCACCTTCTGGTTTATGATAGATCAACACACGGCGCTTAAAATCGGTAGCGGGTATTAAAGAGACGGGCTTACCCTCTATCAAGATTTTTGCTGTCAAATCAATTCTATCACCCAGTTTAGCAGGCTTCTGATTAATCCGAATTCGACCTTCGCGGATCCAACGTTCTATTTCACGGCGCGAACCGATACCTAAATTGGCCAATACTTTTTGGATTTTTTCATTCATGCCAGGTAACCTGTTAATTCTCTCATGTTATGCTAAATTAAAAATCGGTGTTTGTATTTCTTTTTCTCTTTCGAATAACAATTTCCTTGTAACAATTAATTTAATGATATACTTAAAAATGCTTTTCAGGATGAAAAGTTTGATGCGGGAGTCGTATGTTAGCCAGGATATTGATTACACTATTATTGATACTCATCGCTGTAACCACTTACACACAAACCCATCACACTATTATTTACCAACCCTATGCCGCGCATCGCTTGAAAATACGGATGGATCAAAATCAGCTAACACACAAAACGCCTATCTCTGACACTTCCTAGGTATCACCGTCATGGTAAGCGAACGTAATGACAAACCAGAAGCTTTAGCCGAAAAAAATCTTTTATTAAGTTAGTTTTTTAACCTGAAATTAAAATTTATACGTGAGTGATAAGGTATAGATTCTACCTTGGAAACGTGCTTTAGCATTAAATTCCTGCATAAACTTACCCGTCACGGTTAAATTCCATGGACTATACCTATAACCTAACTCTGCGCCAGCTGCATGCACTTCGTTAGTAGTGACATTCGTTAATAACGTCGAACCGCTATCCTGTCTAACCTGCCATTGATCATAGCCAGGAATACCGATTTCTAAGGTTCCATGATCGAATGGTATATACTTACTGATTCCCCAATTTAAGGAAAAATAATCTCCTGGTTTAATATCCACATCCGTTTTTCGTTGATTGATATCGTAAGTAGCCGTTAACAAAAAAGCTTAAGATGATACAACTAAAATAAACCTTAGCCCATTTTAATTTAACCCGTTTTATTCTGTTTAGAATCAAATCGTTTAAGTCCTTTTTGATAACGGTGAATTTTTTCTAAATAATGCGATGCATACCATTGCATATCAGTTATTTGTTGGGTGGATAATGGCTTTATTTTGCCTGGAGAACCCATTACTAAGGAACCATCTGGAATAATTTGGTTTTCTAACACCATGGCATTGGCAGCAATCAAACATTGCTTACCTATCACAGCGTTATTCAATACTTTAGCACCGATCGCAATCACTGAATAATCTCCCACGGCACGCGCATGAACCATTGCGTGATGAGCAATCGTTACATTTCTACCAATTTGCATGGGCATATCCGGATCGGTATGTAACACTGCACCATCTTGGATGTTCGTATTTTCACCAATTTCTATCACGGTATTATCGGCACGAATCACCGCTTGAGGTAAGATAATGACATGATTATGAATGATCACTGCACCAATGACATCCGCACTTTCAGCAATAAAAATATCGTCACCTAACAAGCTTGGAATTCTGTCTTCAAAAGAATAAAGCATTTAAAAGTAACCTAATTATCCAGGACATCGAGTGAAGCCTTGGATTCATTATCGGCCACATGTGGTCGCTCGGGAGATTCACTCATCCCAGGTAAGGGAAAAGGCGGTAATTCTGCTAACTCTTTTAAGCCAAAATGATCAAGAAATAATGTCGATGTAGCATACAGATTAGGTCGTCCCGGTACTTCACGTTGCCCGACCACCTGTATCCATTCTTGTTCCAATAAAGTTTTAATCATATTGGGATTCACCGCTACACCGCGTATCGCTTCAATGTCGCCGCGTGTCACTGGTTGCTTGTAAGCGATGATACTTAAGGTTTCTAAGAAAGCTCGCGAATAACGGGGAGGTTTTTCCGGCCAGAGTCGTTTTACCCACACGTTGAGTGGACTAGCCGTTTGAAAACAATAACCACTCGCTAATTGTTTTAATTGGATACCGCGATCGTGATAATCCTCGGCAAGATTCAGTAGAGTTTTTTTTAGCGTCGATGTATTAGGCCGCTCTTCCTCAGTAAACAAATCCAAAAGACGCTTCAAACTCAACGGTTCGCCGGCCGCAAGAATAGCTGCTTCACATATTGATTTAAGCCTTTGGTTTTCCATAAGCAAACTATAGCAGCTTAACAATAAGCTGGCTATTGCCCAAACAACTTGATCCAACCCATTAATTGATGTCTAATAAAGTAAGTCACCAGGGGTGCCTTTAACAGGCTGAGAGAATGTTAATTCATTCAACCCTTATAACCTGATCGGGTTAGAACCTGCGTAGGAAGAAGTGTCATGAAAACAAAAAATTGTTTAGGTACGTTGTTAGCACACCCCTCGTCGTCTACCTCGAGTGCCTGTGCATTCACCTTAGAATCGCTATTCCGTGATGTTGAGCAAATCCGTCAAATCCAGCCATTAATCCACAATATTACGAATTGGGTCGTTATGCCAACGACGGCTAATATGTTACTAGCCTTAGGTGCTGCGCCGATAATGGCACATGCCAAAGAAGAGTTAGATGATATTATTCAAATAGCACAAGCCTTAGTCATTAATATCGGCACACTCGATAATGATTGGCTATCTTGCATAGAGTATGCCCAACTTGCTGCTTTAAAACGCGGTATTCCAATCCTATTGGATCCGGTGGGCGCGGGTGCAAGTGCCTATCGTACCACTTCGGCCTTAACTATCCTCGAGCGCGGTGTTGACATTATCCGTGGTAATGCTTCAGAAATTATGGCTTTGCAAGATAGTTCAATCAAAACCAAAGGGGTTGATACATTACATGCCAGTGAAAATGCACTTAGCGCTGCATTCGCCTTAGCTCAGCAATACCAATGTATCGTCGTTATTAGTGGCAAAATTGATTTTATTGTTAGTGTATCAAGTTCCGTCGCACTCGATTATGGAACCCCGCTACTCACTAAAGTAGTCGGCATGGGATGCTCCTTAACCGCTATGATGGCCAGCTTTTTAGCTGTAAACCCAGATCAATTTAGCGCTTGCATTCATGCCATGGCCTGGATGGGACTCGTTAGCGAAGTTGCGGAAAAAAAATCGAATGGACCGGGAAGTTTTTACAATTATTTATTGGATAGTCTTTATACCGTACAAAAAAAAGAGATACAAAGTTTACTTAAGCCAAATGTTGCCATATGACTATAAATTATTCCTATTATTTGCTTGCTGATGAACAAGCGTGCGCACCGTTCTCGATAGTCGATGCCGTCCAACTCGTCCTAAACCAACACATAACCTGCGTTCAATTACGCATGAAAAATCAAAAGCGCGAAAACATCATCAATACGGGTAAACAATTATTACGTTTATTACGAGCACGGAATATTCCTTTAATTATCAATGATGACCCTGATATTGCACTCGCCATTGATGCGGATGGTGTGCATATTGGTCAAACCGATCAATCCTATGCCGTGGTACGTCAACAATTAGGCCATAAAAAAACTATTGGCCTTACGATAGAAAACATTCAACAAGCACAGCAATGTCGTCATTATGATTGTGACTATTTTGGTGTGGGCCCAATCTTTACGACTCAAACCAAAAAATATCTTACACCGCCGATCGGGATTGCTCATTTAAAACAAATTAATAAAATACTGAATGCGCCTGTCGTAGCAATCGGCGGCATCAATCTAGAAAATATCTCCTCTGTGTTAGCCACAGACGTGGCTGGTGTGGCTATTGCATCCGCTATCTTTTCAGCCGCCGAACCCCGTCTTATGAGTCAACAATTAGCGCAAACTATTTTGCAAAGCTCGTATGTCGTCGTTTAACCCTTCGTTAGCTCAAGTTGTCAGTATAGCGGGTACCGATCCGTCCGGCGGTGCTGGTATACAAGCCGACATCAAAACTATTTCAGCCACCGGAAGTTATGCGGCCAGTATCATTACCATCTTAGTCGCACAAAACACACAGTCTGTTACTGCAATACAAGAAATTCCATTAGACTTTATTCAACAACAAATTGATGCCGTGTTCACCGATTTATCCATAACCGCTGTTAAACTTGGCATGCTTTATCATGAAAATATTATCCAATTAGTCAGCCGTAATCTAAAAAAATATCAACTCCCTTATGTTGTACTGGATCCGGTCATGATTTCTCAAACCGGTCATGTGCTATTAAAACCGCAAGCCGTACACGCTTTAGTCACTGATTTATTCCCTTTAGCGACACTGATTACACCCAATATTCCGGAAGCCGAATCCCTCTTAAAACTTAAAATTACTGATGAATCCAGCATGCAAGACGCCGCTATCTTGCTGGCGACACGCTATAAAGTTTCAGTACTCCTTAAAGGTGGCCATCTCAACACGAAACATTCCTCAGATATTTTTTATGATAATCCACAAAAAAAAATACACCGTTTTGAAACGTTACGGATAAACACTAAAAATACTCACGGTACTGGATGTACTTTATCCGCTGCGATTGCTTCTTATTTAGCACAAGGCGAGAATTTATATACTGCCATTGCCCGATCAAAACATTATTTGACGCAATGTATTTTAGCGGCAAAAAATTTTAATCTCGGTCATGGTCAGGGCCCAGTCAATCATTTTTATTTTCTAGATTAAGGTATAACAACATGTTTGATGAACTAAAAAATGCTGTTGCAGATATCATGCCTAAAATTTATCAGCATCCTTTTAATCAAGAGATCGCTCAAGGAACATTACCTATTGAAAAATTTACCTTTTATTTAAGCCAAGATGCCTTATACCTCGTCGATTTTTCTAAAGCACTTGCGCTTACCGCAACGCGGCTGCCACACGATCAGCAAAGTGAATTATTCATTCAATTTTCCATGAATGCACTTAAAGCTGAGCGCGATCTGCATGTTAACATTCTAAAAAAATATGCTATCCATACTTCGACAACGCTTAAGCAAAGTCCTTTTTGTTTTATGTATACCAGTTATTTGTTACGAATGGCAAGTACCGCTTCGGTAGAAGAAGCCGTTGCGAGTTTATTACCTTGCTTTTGGATTTATCAACAGGTAGGGCAACGTGCTTATGCTAAAAAAACTTTATATAATCCTTATCAAGAATGGATCGATTTATATTCCAGCCATGAATTTAATCATTCGGTTGATTTAATGATAGCAACCCTAAATGATCTTGCCACACAGGCCAGCATTTACTGTAAACAAAAAATGGTCTACGCATTTAGACAAGCCAGTTTGTGTGAATGGCATTTTTGGCAAGGCGCTTACTCACAACAAAACTGGCCGATTTAAAATAAAATATATTTTCTAATCTTATTTATTTATCTTTTTTTCATTTAAAAACTATTTAAAATATAAGTTATTTAATTTAATCTTAATGCTATTGTGAATATAAAATTGACCTGATATTCTTATATTTTATTATAAGTAAAACAATAAAAAAAGTAAAATAAAAATTACTTAAATAATTAATTGTTTTTTCATAACATAGAGGGATAATCAATGTTAAATGAATATCAAGTGGATCCTGCCTTTAACAAAAATCTTGTTTTTTCTTTTGAACCTGCACCAGAAATAAATACGAATAAACTACCCGTTTTAGCTGAGAATTGGCTAGATGATTTCCAAGAAATTATTTGCCAATCAGATAGCACATTACCAAAAAATATTTTAGATCATCATTTAAATGAAACCTCCGATTACCGTGCCAAAAAATCTCTGCGAGAACAATTACAACTTATTTATCATCGCTTACAAGGAAATTTAGACTCAGAATTAGATATACTTTCGACGGATAATCGTGACGCTATCATTAGTCAATTAACTGACGAAATACTACACTGCACCGAAGGTTTTCATAACCGCGTTAATATTATTGTTGACTCATTTCACAAGCCGCGCAATTTAGGCGAATTACTATGCGCCGTACGTAAAGAAATAGTTCAAGAAGTCGCCTCAACACTAACAAAGGAGATTCATGCCTGGAATCGCGTTAGTGTCATTGCAGCGAGCGATGGCTTAGGCGTAAAAGCCAATTTTCCTGAGGACCATTACTCAGGCGATTTATCAGAAACTTTAATTAGACGTACTTTGCAACAAACATTTTATAAAAACTTCACGCCTTTTAATTTACCCAGTTTATTAATCACTGCATTTATAGAATTCATTCCCGAATTAGAAATTGAGAAAAATAATGAGCATGGCATAACGTTGCAAATGAGGAAAAAGATCATTAGTCTGATTAAACGTTTTTTACCTAACTATATCAATGAAATTCCTAATAATAAAAATAATTGGCAAAAGTATTTTAAAGCTTTTTATGACAAAAAAGATCCGTCAATTTTTAGTTTTGTTAATCTCGATTGGGAAAAATTGTATCGATCTTTTTACAATGCGCTATCTCATCAAAAGTATTTTACCAATCCGAAAATAAAAACATTGTTTGATAGTGCTTGTTATAATTTATTCTTAAAAAAAACTCCCGTCCATGAAACCGCAGAACTGATTTCCCAACTACTTAAAGAAGAAAGATATTCTGATTTATTAGAACAATTAGTCGAATTAAGCACTCGATTTCCAAATTATTACCTACAGTTAAGCAAAAAGAATATTTTTACTAAAAACTCTCTAGCTCTCATCGATCATTTGACACGACAATTAAGAATTAGTCGTGAATATTCCTCAGAAATTATGCAAGGTTTTCATTTAATCCTTCACTTAGATTTACGCCGTAAAAATTTTATCATTGGAAAAATAGCTGATTTGCTCGTTTCAAAAAATCAAGCGGACTTTAACCCATTGATGTTAGCTGCATTTAATAACCCTGATCTGGTAAAGGATATCCTAGATTTTCTCAGAACGCATGCAAGCATTATTACCGCCCACGATGCTGAAATACCAAAAAAAATATTTTTAATGAAAAATAAAACTAATTTGAATGCGTTAATGATAGCCGCTATACATCATTCTGATGCCGTAGAAATGATACTGGACTTTATAGGAAGTCATATCCAAGAATTAGATGATCATCTATTACAAGAATTCTTCTTAGAAAAGCAAGCCAATAATTACAATGTGTTAATGTTAGCCGCAAGCAAGCAAGCCGAAGCGATGGTCACTATTTTAAACTTTTTAACGACCCATATTGGACGCTTTGCAAATGATACATTACGCCACTTATTTACGCAGCAGCAAATGGATAGTTATACCGCTGTGACCTTAACAGCACGCGATCACCCTGATCGTGTACAAAATATTTTATCTTTTATAACCAATCATATAAAAATTGACAGTGAAATCTTACGTAAACTCTTATTTACTGAATATTCAAATGGAACCTGTACGGCATTGATGTTGGCGGTAAAAAATCAAGTCGATGCCACCTACTCTATTCTAAGATTCATTTCTGCCAATATTGAAAATTTTGATTCTAAAATTTTAGATAAAATGTTTTTAACAAAAGATCAAAATAATTTTACTATTTTAATGTTAGCCGCACGTTATCAGCCTAAAGCTTTAGAATTTATACTTGCATTTATTGATGAAAACATTGCTTTTTTTCCTGTAAAAAATCTTCCCGCATTTTTTATAGATAACAATTCCGATAACTATAATTGCTTAATGCTTGCCGCTGAATACCAACCTATCTCTGTGCTCCCTATTTTAAACTTTATTAGTAATAAGCCTGAAAGCTTTAAACCCTACTTAGAAAAAATAGTGTGGACTAAAAATAAAAAGGGCTACAATAGTTTGATGCTAGCACGTCATCATCCTGAAGTCATGGCCTCTCTTATTAATTTTATTAATACGCAATCAAAAGAGATCGTATATTTCACTTTAAATAAAATTTTCTTAGAAAAAGACGACTTGAGCTTAACGTTTTTGATGCTATTAGCCAGAGATAAAGCCTCCTCTTTAAAATTTAGCTTTGAATATATTGAAAAACACTCTCCGCTCTTTATTAGGGAAATTTTACCTCAGTTACTCCTTGAAAAAAATGAATTAGAATACAATAGTTTAATGTTAGCTGCGCGTAATCAGCCGGATGCTGTCGAACATATCCTAAATTTCATCCAAAATCACCCTCAGTTTTTTTCATCGACGTTTATTAGCAATCTTCTGTTAGCCGATGACAAAAATAAAACGAGCACATTAATGATAGCGGCACGGTATCAGCCAGAAGCTGTCAAAGTTATTCTCAATTTTATCCAAAAACAAACTCATATGCTTTCATTCACCTTTCTTAATAAACTACTGTTAGCACACGACGAATATGGCGTTAATGTATTAATGACTGCAGCGACTTACCAACTTAATGTGATTGATCTCCTATTAGATTTTTTAGCTCAAAATATTAAGTATTTCAGTAACGATGCCCTATATGAATTTGTTTTTAAAAAAATTCATGATAAAGCGGCAGCCATGGCGTTGTTTTTTGGAGGTGGTTATAATTTTAAAAAAAGTGTCTTGTCAGTCATTACTCAACTCAACGATCGGACGGCAGCTAACGTCTTGTTAAAGTTTATAGATAACCATATTGAAATATTGGGGATCAAAATCTTCGTTGATTTACTAACAGAACAAGACGATAAAGAAAATTATATTTTCCAGACGGCATGCTCCCAATATCCTTTTATCATGAAAAAAGTCTTAAACTTTATTGCCAACTCAGAAAATAGTGAAGCCTTAATGCCTATTCGTGGCTTATCCGCCTATTTTATATTCGAACAGATCTCTCGATGGTCAATAGAAACGACTGCTGATAAAAATTTAGTCGATAAAGTTCTATTGAATTGCTCAGCATTATTATTAATTTATTTTAATAAAGATTATTTTGCTAAAAGGCCTAATAATTTGCAACTCGTTACTGATAAGTTATTTGACTGTTATTTAAACGAACTCGAAGAGCAAAAAGCCCAGAAAATAATCTACACCACTAAATTTTCATTTTTTAATTGGCGCTACTCTACAACGCAAAAAATAGAAGCAGCACTCTCCTTAAAAAAAGCTTTAGTTACACAAGAAATGGATAAAGCATCCGTTTTAATGAAACTCAAAGACCAGTATTCTATTTTATCTTCCTATCCTCCTCTTTGTAATCTATTTGCTGCCTACCAAGAAAGCTATAAGCAGGCTGAGCAGGCTAAGGAAGTAGATGAATTAACTTTGGAAAACGATGCCGTACATCGTCAATTCGATGTGCCGGCTTACCATCTATAAACATTTAATTTAAAATTTTTTAGTCAAAGAAAATCCGTATTTTCTTTGACACGAAGTGAATCAAATTGAAACAAATTAAGCGTTAATGCGGGTAGGCTCGAGGAAGTTTACTCGTAAAACCCAAATAAAGTGCAATAATAGCCATCAAGAGATAGAAAAAACTATCGGAAATAGTAATGTGTACGATACCTAGATTACCATTTATGGCAAAACTCCAAATCGCTACCGTAGCAAAGATGCATCCAAAAAGCTTAAAATACAAACGCGCATAAAAGATAGAACCACTAGCAGACAAAGCAAGCAGACCGACCAGTATATAAAAAAGATTCAATAAAATAGCAACCGTAAAAAAATTGAACAATACATGATTGGGAGCAATCGCTGGAATGAAGCCCAATAAGCCTAATAGAATAAAAACAATAGCAAAGATTAAGGCCATACCTCTTAAGAACACGCTGAAACTCCCTTTACAACGTTTGGCTTTTGCTACCAAAGTCTCGAGTATAGTTTACTTTTAAAAATTAGCAAATAAGCCATACGTCCTAAATAAGATGACACTGATCGCTAAAAATGTTTAATTATTAGGCATTAGGATGACAAATCTATATTTACCCACAGATTCTGTGAATAACTTTGTGGACAGCGTTGGGGGAAGCTAGTAAAAACCTTTATTTATAAGTCATCGTTACAATTTGTACAAGCTTTAAACAAAAGAAAAAAAATGTCTTTTTTCAAATAGTTATTTCCTGTCAATCAGAAAATTACTTTTAATGCTGTTAAGATTGCATAGAATAAATTAAATTAAGCTGACTTGTGCAAAAGTCCTGACCATTCTTAGCTAAACTTAGCGTTGTCAATAGGTAGTCTATGGAAATTTATAACAAACTTTTCAATCGGTTAAATCCAGATGATTTATTACTAACAGGCAATAAACGCTTAATTCCTTTTTTACAGAAAACTTACGCGCATTATCAACAAAAACAAAAAAAACAAATTTGGTCTACACCGAAATTTTTTACTTTTACACATTGGTTAGAAACGCTTTGGGAAAAACAATTCATTGAAGAAACCGGTTTCTCTTTGCGCTTACTCAACAAACACCAGGAATGTGTACTATGGCAAACGATTATTCAGCAATCGACTTATTTTTTTTTAGATACGGCTCATACTGCAAAGAAAGCCCAGGAAGCTTGGCAATTAGTACAGCAAACGCAACTTGATTACCGATCTCCTCTTTTTAAACAATGTAATGAAACCGAAACCTGGCAAACATGGGCCAATCATTTCGTAAATCTTTGCCAAAGCCAGGCTTATATTGATTTATCGAGTGTCATTAATCATCTGATCCTATTATTTAACAAGAAAATTTTAAACCCTCCGCAGCGTATTTTTCTGATAGGATTTAATGAAATAAACCCACAATACCAAAAACTGCTCGGCGTCTTACAAGAACTACATTGCCACATCGATCATTACGCACCGATTTATCCAAGCGCTAAACCACAACGTCTACGCTTAAGCGATAAAGAAACCGAATGTCATAACATGGCACTCTGGACTTATCAATCCTGGCGACAAGGTAAAAAAAATATCGGCTGTGTTATTCCCAATCTAGTCGAACAACGTACTCATTTACTTAATACCTTTACCGACCTATTTACTGAATTGGCGCCTCAGAGCATCAATCCTCCTCCCTTTAATATTGCTGCGGGTAATCCACTGTCTGAATTTACATTAATTCAAACCGCAACTCACATTCTTAGCTTAGAGTCCATCAATGCATTTCCGAAAATCAATCAATTATTACGCTCACCCTACGTAGGAGGTTCTCAACAAGAACAATCACAACGTGCACAACTTGATATTTATCTGCGTTGCACTGCTGAGAATAAACTGAGCTTAGATCAGCTACTTAAACTCAGCCAGCAACAAGCCTGTCCTCTTTTTAGTCATTTAATCACTCATCTCATTCATTTAATAAAGAAATATCCTATCCATTTTTTAGCTAAACCCAGTTTTTGGTCAGACTATTTTGCTAAAAAACTTTATGCTTTATCCTGGCCTGGAGAACGTGTATTAATTAGTAGCGAATTTCAATTGCTGGAACGTTGGTCTGAATTATTAACTCAGTTGGCTAGTTTAGATTTTATTCTTGGAGAAATCTCACACGCAGAAGCATTACAGCAATTACATGAATTAATTGCGAATACCTTATTTCAAACTAAGACATTGCATGAACCGCCTATTCAAGTATTAGGATTACTGGATACGGCAGGCATGTATTTTGATGCCTTATGGGTGATGGGACTCGATGACAGAACCTGGCCAGCCGCTGCAAAGCCTAATCCTTTTATTCCTTATGCTTTACAGCGCACCTATCAAATACCTTATGCCTCCAGTGAACGTGAATATTATTTTGCATCGATGTTGACAAAAAAATTACGTGCCTGTGCAAAAACTCTTATTTTCAGTCATGCGGCACAACATCTGGATCAGATTTTATGTCCTAGTGTTTTGATTAAATCTATACCAGAAACTGAATTAAGTGATCTGAGTCTACCCAGCTACCAAACTTTTGCTAAAAAAATAATGGTTAGTCAACAATGGGAATATTACACTGAGGAATCCGTGGCAATAGCTGATGCAGATAGCTTTTCTGCTGGTACACAGCTCTTGCAATCGCAAGCGGCATGCCCATTTCAAGCCTTTGCGCGCTGGCGTTTAAAAGCACGTTTTCAACCATTCCCGCAAAACGGACTTAACGCACGAGAACGTGGCATACTCCTACACCAAATCTTGGAACAATTTTGGAATAAGGTGAAAAATCAAGAAACCTTATTAGCGCTAACACCCCGCGCGCTCCATCAACACATCAATACAGCAATTAACTATAGTTTAAACCTATTTAGTAAAAAACGACCGCTTGTTTTTAAAACGCATTTTATTAACCTAGAACGACAACGTTTGCAATCTTTATTAAATAACCTCATTGATTTAGAAAAACAACGACCCACTTTCAGACAAACACAACATGAAAACAAACGACAATTAACACTAGGCAAGTTGTTGCTGTCATTACGCATCGATAGACTTGATCAGCTTAATCCAATGGAATCTATGATTATTGATTATAAAACCGGCAAACCGAGTAAAATAGATTGGTTGGAAGAACGTTGTGATTATCCGCAATTACCGTTGTATTGTTTAAGCTATCCAGAAACCGTGCGTAGCTTTGCCATCCTACATCTACGTAGTAATAAAATGACACTGCAAGGAATTAGTGCAGAAGAAACTGCACTAAAGCAACTCACACCCTTAAAAAAATTAAAAACTTCCGTCGTCTTAAACCATTGGCCAGACCTACTTAAACATTGGCAAGCTTCCTTAGAAAAACTCGCCATAGAATTTCAACAGGGGATTACGCAAGTTAATCCGAAACAGGGTGCTCACACCTGTCGAGATTGCGATTTGCAGTTACTTTGTCGTATTAACTCTCTGCAACTTAATGTAACAGTCTCATGAAATCTCCATTCCAGTTAGTCGACTCGAATCAACGCCAGCGAGCACTCGATCCTAACGCATCGTTTATTGTGCAAGCACCCGCTGGATCCGGAAAAACAGAATTATTAGTTCGCCGTTATCTCGTGTTATTGGCGCGCGTAGCATGCCCAGAATCAATCATTGCGATTACTTTCACACGTAAGGCCGCTAACGAAATGCGCTTACGGATTATGCACGCCCTAGAGCAAGCACAAAACATTGAACCAATCGCTAGTAAAGATAACGAACGATATTATTTAGCCCAAAAAGTGCTGGCACAGGATCAAGCCTTAAACTGGAATTTATTAAGCAATCCCAATCGACTGCGCATACTCACCATTGACAGTTTTTGCCAATCCTTAACTCGACAAATGCCTTTACTTGCTGGGTTAGGTGAAAAATTGACACCCGTCGATAATCCTGAATGGTTATATCGCTTAGCCACACATGAATTACTCAACCAGCTCGAAGATAAAGTGCCTTGGCAAGCCTCATTAAGTCATTTATTGAGTCATCTCGATAATGATTTTCAACGCGTAGAAAATTTATTCATTCCAATGTTAGCGCGACGTGAACAATGGTTAGATTATTTATTGCAACATCAACAAGATTTACGCAAAGACTTAGAACACGCTTTATTTAACATTAATCAAGCATTGGTCGAAAAATTAAATCAACTCATTAGTCAAGACGTTGCACAAGAACTTTTTCAATTGCTCAATTTTTCCTTACAACAGCGCCAATTAACACCTTTAGTTCAGCACAATGATTTAAAATTTTGGCAAGCAGCGGGTCATTTATTGTTAACGGAAACCCACACCTGGCGTAAACAATTACGAAAAACTGAAGGTTTTGCTGCGGCTAATGAAAAAAATAATCTCGAAAAAACTGAAATTCAAACACTAAAAAAACAATTATTGAATTTAATTACCCACTTAAGTCAACAAAACTTAGTACAAGAAACTTTAATTGCTTTAAACCGAGCACCACCTCAACACTACTCAGAGGCGCAATGGCAGATTCTCAAGTCACTCTTTGAATTATTACCGATTTTAGTGGCGCATTTAAAGTTCATTTTTCAACAGCAGAAAAAAGTGGATTATACTGAGATCTTACTCGCCGCAAGCGCTGCGCTAGGACAACCTGAAAACCCCACTGACTTAGCTTTGGCTTTAGATTATCAAATTCAACATTTACTCGTGGATGAATTTCAAGATACTTCCAGTACGCAATTCCATTTAATTGAAAAATTAATTGCCGGTTGGGAAAAGCAAGATGGTCGCACATTATTTTTAGTGGGTGATCCGATGCAATCGATCTACCGATTTCGCAAAGCCGAAGTCAGTTTATTTTTAGACGTACAACGACAAGGCATCGGTTCATTGCAACTCCAAACGTTACGTTTAACTGTTAACTTCCGTTCGACCTCTGGCATCGTCGATTGGGTCAATCGGCATTTTAGTCAGTTATTACCCACCACACAAGATATCCAATCCGGCGCAGTCTGTTACTCGGCCGCTAGTGCTTACTCACAAGCGACACAAACGGATACCGTAGATACCTACTGGCAACTCGCCAATGATTCTGCCTCGGCAGAAACCGCAGAAGCCGATCAGATCATAAAAATTATTCAAAAAATTAAACTTAACGATCATCCCTGTTCGATCGCTATTTTAGTCCGTGCACGTAGCCATTTACGCAGCATTTTAACTGCCTTGCGCAGCGCGGCAATTCCTTATCAAGCCATAGAGATCGACAGTCTCGCCGAAAAATCGGCGGTGCAAGATCTTTTAAGCTTAACCCGAGCACTGCATCACTTAGGTGATAGGATCAGCTGGCTCGCCTTATTACGGTCACCCTACTGCGGCTTATCGTTAAGCGATCTTTACCAAATTACACAATTTAATGATGAAAACCAAACGATTATTAGTATTTGGCAACAACTCCAGCAATTTGAAAAAATTTCTCTTAGCATAGAAACTAAACAACGTTTACGCCGCATCGTGCCGATTTTACAACAAAGCTTACAACAACAAGGACGTATTCCTTTCCCCTTATGGGTCAAACAAACCTGGTTACAATTAGGCGGGTCGACCACTTTGTCAAACTGGGAAGAAATGGATGTTATTCAGGCTTATTTAAATTTTCTAGATAATAAAATTAAAGTCGAAGGCGAATCATTCGATTCTTTTAAATTAGGTGATGAATTAAGTCACATTTACACACAAACCACCTCGACAACTGGCGCTCAAGCAATCGAAGTCATGACACTACATAAAGCCAAAGGTTTAGAATTTGATCATGTGATCTTACCTGGTTTACATCGTCGTAGCCGTCCTGAACCCTGCCCTTTATTATTGTATAGTGAACAAATGCTTGGGCAACAAAAAAAAGATTTTTTACTGGCACCGATACCTGCCAGTCATGAAGAACAAAATTTAATTTATAATTATCTGTTGCACGAAGAAAATAAAAAAAACACCGCGGAATTAACACGTTTGCTTTATGTCGCCTGTACTCGCGCCAAGAAATCATTACATCTATTAGCAACGTTAACAAAAGACACCTCTGGAGAATTTAAATCCCCGGCGCCACAATCTTTGTTAAGTCAGTTATGGCCGGTTTTAGACATCCAGGCAAAAGACGTGTTAAGCAATGCTTCAATACCCACTCGTACAAATCTACCTGCTCAACCTTTATTAAAACGTTTACCCGCCGATTGGCAGTCTATTCCTAATAATCAATTTGAGACACACGCTGAGATAAAAATCAACGCTTATTCCTATCAATGGCTCTTACATCCAGAACGCATACTAGGAACGGTCATCCATCGTTTATTATATCAAATCAGTCAAGATGGTTTAGACCGATGGAATAGAAAAAAAATAAGTACCTCACAAGCGATGTTAGGCAGTTTACTGACACAATACGGCCTGTTAGACTCCTATCTACCGCAAGCTTTAGTGACACTCAACACTTGCTTAGAAAAAACCTTAGCCGATCCGCGCGGGCGTTGGATTTTAAATCAGCAGCATCTTTCACCACAATCAGAATATGCAATAACTGCTCTACTCCATGGCAAATTGGAAAACTTTGTCATCGATCGAACGTTTATTGATCCCATTACTCATATACACTGGATTATTGATTATAAAACGACGGATTATCAAGGAAATAAACCCGAAGAATTTTTAAAACACGCCATGCAACAACATCAACAACAATTGAATCGCTATGCGCAAGCACTGTTGTTGGATACACAATATTATGCCCGCCAGACGCGCTGTGGATTATATTTCCCACTCACCTCACTGTGGTGCGAGTGGAAATTTACGGAAGTGTCTATCACTGAATCGAGCCAATAAATTTAGTTTATTACAAAAATACTTACCGACATTCGTGTATCCTTATCGATGTTGAAGTAGGCATTTTATTTGAATCGTTTTTTCCATTGCCTTTAAAAAAAATAAATGCACTCGATCGGCTATTTTCTAAATTATTAATTACTTCTGCTTGTTTTTCATGATGGAGATTAATTTTATTATTAAAAAATTCTATAATTTTATCAAAAATAGTTTGAGTTAATACTTTGACTTTTAAAAATGCAGCGCATAATCTATTTAATAACGAATCTGAAGGCTCCTCTGTCGAATTCTCAGATATCCGATTTTGCTGATCATACCGCTTAGCTTTATTATATATTTTTAAAAACTGAGAAAAGTGTTCTTGATCTAAAATATTTGAATGACTAAATTTAGAAAGTACCTGAAATAAATGCAGCAAATCAGCTTTTTCTAAGTTAGTAATAGGGGTAAAATTATCCTGAGTTAAAATAGCCGCTTTATCCAATAAAGAAATTACATCCGATAACGTTTTAATATCAAAATCTGCTTTTTCTATTTTATCAATATTCTCATGCGTTAATAGATTTTTTAAATTAATGGCCAAATCAAAGTTTTCTTGAGTTAAGACTTTTGATTTATCTTCTACTTGTATAAATTGAGCCAGCACTTCGAGATCAAGATCAGAATTATCGAGCAATTTATCCAGATTAGCTTGGTTTAAAAGAGGATCGGTCCCCCCACTTAAACTGAGTTTATTGAGCACACTAGAAAATAGTTTACTATTTAGTTGCGTTTTAGCATTAACTTTATTTAGGTTCTCCTCCATAAGTAAATCAAAGTCATTCAACCTTACCCACATTTTAGCCATTTCGAAAGCATCGGCATGCGTTAAGCTAACGTAAATTGCATCCATATTCGTAGAAAAATTAATGGTTTCGAAAAAATCGGATTGCTTGAGAAAAAACTCTACTGCCTTAGAAATTTGCAATACTGGCGAGATCGTTAAATGCTCAAAAGATGGGGAAGTTAATAGTGTCAGTATTTTTAAATAAATTCCATTTTCTTTTTTTTGTATAATTTTTTCCTCCAGCAATCCCTCTAGTTTAAATGTTATGTCAGTATTTTCAGAAGCTAAGTCCCTAAATGTTTGTTGCGGGAAAGATTGTTTTGCGAGTTTTTTATCGAGAAGTTCTTCCTTTAGAAATTGATTAAATTTTTCGAAAAATAGTCTATACGCTTGCCTATCCGTTTGCTGGCTATTAATAATATTCTGCATATTTCGCAATGCAGCGGAGCGTGAAAAATATCTAATAATCCCATCGTGCTTTGGACTCACCTTCTTAATCTCTAAAGCGGTCTTAATAATTTGAAAAATTTTATTGTGATTTATGAGTTCTTTCATATTATTCTCCGATGCAACGCACTGGATCTCAGTGCCTAGTGTATAGAAGAAGCCTTAAGAAACACTTAAATATCAAGGTTAGTAAAAATACGATTTTTTATGCTGAATTGGATTTATTCAATCAAAAAAATAACTTTGTAAGTTTTTTAATAAAAAAAGCGTATGGAAAAAATTTAAAAGACCGCTTTCATTAATAAGCTAATCTGTGTATGTAAGGCCTCGGTTGCACTATGCCAATGGTCATGAAAAAGATAACCGGCACCAATAAACAGACTAACCCATACAACCGCACCAAGATACGCAAACACAGCAAAATAGCGAAAGGGTAATTTTAACGCCCCAGCCACATAGCCAGTCAAGTGTCGAACACCGGGAATAAAATAACCGATCACTAACGCCCATTTACCGAAGCGTTCAAACCAATTGTGTGCAAGCTGATAACGCTTTTCGGTTAATCCGATATATCGTCCCCAACTTTGACTCAGATAATGACCTGTGGCTAAACCTAGACCATAACTACCGCTGATACCGCAACAACTTCCCGCATAAGCGGCTAGTAAACTTGGAACTATGGCTAGTTTTCCTTTGGCCATTAAAAATCCTAATAATAATAGTAAAGATTCTTCTGGTATGGGTAAGGCAAAAACTCCTAATCCAAACCAAACAAAAATCGCCAGACTACCATAGTGATTTAACCAAGGTAAAAAATGATCCAGCAAAGCGGGTAAGGACATAAAATGTATTCAATAAATAAAACCATTTAATAGCATCAACAGCCACCTATTAAAGTATAGCGTTGCAACCGACAATGATTATGCCATTGATGCTTTTTTTCTCAACTTAAGCAGGACGGGTAATCGCCTCTTCGATCTTTTTCAAATCCGCTTGACTTTTATCGGTTTGGCTCGCTGTCACTTGTTCCTCAAGGGAATTGATTATTTCTAATTGGTTGTCAGCCACTTGATTATCGAAAACATCAAAATCATCGTTACTGCTAATGATATCATCGTCATCGTCGTCGTCATCACTGACTCGAACATGATTCGAAGGATAAGGTAAAATAATTACCTGCGTACCAATATCCGCAAATTCTCTATTCAGCCACTGAGCATCGTCAACAAATAATCGCACGCAACCATGGCTCGCATTGTAGCCTGGCACACCACGTGAGCCGTGCATAGCAAAACCACCTTTAAAGAACATGCAATATGGCATCGGTGCACCGCCATAGGGTTTAGGGAATTTAGTTGAAGTACAACCAGGTCCCCGTTTATCATAAATTTTGAACGTTCCAGAAGGCGTATGACAAGGTCTCCCTAAATCTGGACACCAATTTTGACCACTTGATGCCGGCCCCCAGCGAATAATATTTCCAGCAGGACCATAAGCTGCCCAGGCATTTAATGCCGGCGAGTAAACAATCATTTTTCTACCAGAAGGCGCTCTATAGGGTGAAAATGGTGTATACTCCATCCAATTAGTTGCGTCGAGATTTCGTGGTGCAGCGATCCTCATTCCCGGCCAAATACCCGTATTCATACGGTTAATACGTTGGACCAATTCGCGTCGTTGTGGATTGGGAAATAAGGTATACCAAGTTTCCCCTCTCGCTACGACCAAGCAATACAATCGAGGATCATTACACAGGCTTTGTAATAACCACCCACGCGCGGCAAAGCTGTCACCATGCATAATGAAGAACACAACAAGCAATGCAATCAATAAACCAAATCTTATGAGTATACGCATAATTTCTCCTTCCGCTGAGTGAGGGCGGTTTTTTCGCTTTTTAAGAAAGCGTTACTCTTATTAAAATGATAGTCTATTTTTAAAGGCTAAGAAGAAATATCATGCTTAAATTTACTGAAAAAAACCGTAAATGGTGGATCCTACTCGCCATGTCCAGTTCCTTAGCACTGGTATTTATTGACCAAACGGCCTTAGCAGTCGCCTTACCGGCTATTCAGCGTGAACTGAATCTCAGTAATAGCCTCACACAATGGGTCATCAATGCTTATTTGTTAGCTTTAAGTGCCATCATCTTATTGGGTGGAAAAATTGGCGATAGATTAGGCCATAAACGTGCTTTTTTATTTGGCGTAACTGTTTTTGTACTGGCATCGGTATTAAGCGCCTTAGCCGAGTCTGGCGGGTGGTTAATCACGATGCGTGCCATACAAGGTATCGGCGGTGCGTTTATGATGCCTTCGACCAATGCTTTGGTCACTAACGCCTTTCCTGATAAGGAACGTGGCAAAGCGCTAGGAATTTATGTAGCCCTGGCGGCTATCTTCCTTGCCTTAGGACCTTTATTAGGAGGATTTTTAACTCAGGTATTTAGTTGGCGTGCCGTTTTCTGGATTAATTTTCCGATCGCTTTAATCAGTATTTTTCTAGCGATTTCCTCTGTTCCTGGCTGGACACGCACTGAAAAATTAAATATCGATTGGTTAGGATTTTTTATCTCCATCCTTTTCATTAGCGGATTTGTATTAGGTTTTATGGAAGGTCCTAATTGGGGCTGGACCTCTTTATCTAGTATTAGTTTATTTCTATTTAGCACACTCAGTCTTGTTTCTTTTATTGTATGGGAAAATAAAACCAGCAATCCATTAGTAGAATTAACTCTGTTTAAAAATCTAACTTTTTCTATTTTATTTAGTGTGCTGCTAATTATTCAAGCGGTGGGTATTGTATTTGTATTTTGGGCGATATTTCTACAAAATGTTTTATATTACACCCCTTTAAAAGCCGGCCTATTGCTGTTACCGGCTATGTTGCCTATTATTATTATGGCTCCGCTTGGTGGTCATTTACGTGATAAATACGGGCCCACGATACCGATGTTTTGGGGATCGTTACTTGTTATATTAAGTCTTATTTGGATAGGTATTTTTTGTCATCATCAAACCTATCCTATTTTATTTCCTGGTTTACTCGGTTTTGGTATTGGTATGCCCTTGATATTATCCGGCATTATGGTAACGGTAATGAATATGGTCAAAGTCGAACAACGAGGGATTGCTAGTGCGATATTGAATTGCTCACGACAATTTGGTACCTCGATAGGCTTAGCCGTGTTAGCAGGTTTGTTAGGCAGTTTAAATAAATGGCAACTCGGTTCTTTTTTAAAACACAGTGCGGCCCCCTTTTCCTCTCTGCAGGAATATCAAATTGATGGTTTATTAGTACAATCGGATCGCGCTATGCAAGCAGTCCGTCATTTGTCAGCACAAAATTTGCACCTGTTAAAAACAGCCGCCGCTAAAGCGTATACGACCTCCTTTAGTATCACCATGTTTGTCGCAGCTTTGTTTGGCTTGATTACCTTAACGCTAGTATCTAAGCTTCCACGTAAAAAGTAGATCAATTAAAAACCAGACATCCCGCATTCTTATCTATTTATTGATTAAATTAATTTCTTAAGTTTCTGCTAAGAAAACTAATTTATAATGCCAGCATTTTTTAGTCATTAAAACTTTTAATCTATTTAACTGCAAGGAAGTCACTCTTTATTTTTAAAAAAACCTAAGATCAATGCCTACTTCCTATGTTTTCGATTCCGCTTTAAACCTTAATAAATGCTTCCAAAACACTCCGCCTTTAACTCTACAAATCAATGATTTGCCTAAACTACCTGAAGCTTGGTTGACAGAATTAGAAAATAAATGTCGTCAAGTTACGCCCAACTTAGAAAAAAATATTTTTTTTAAACATGTCGGCCCTATTGCTCAATATAAACTTAAAAAACCTTTAAAAGAGCAATTATCATTTCTATATTATCGTGTTTCAGGTGGTTTAGACACGCCTCTAGGTCCTTTAGATAACGAATCAAGTAAAATATTATTACTCGAATTACTCGAAGATATCCATCAATGCACACCCGGTTTTCACATTCGGGTGAATAAACTGGTCAATTCACTACAAATACCAACCGATCTGGATCAGTTATTATATTTAGTTAGGAAAAGTATTATATTAGAAATTGCCGCCCACTTAACCAATACCGTTGAAGCGATATATCAAGTTCATGTTGTCGATCGGGTATGTCGAATTGCAAAAAAACAAGGCTTAGCTATAGAACCGAATATTCAAAACGATCAATACAAAAGTTTATTATCCGGTAGCACGATTCGTGAACGCTTAGAAGAATTTTCAACACACTATACGGCATTTAAAATTCCTTTTTTATTAGCTGAACAATTACAACTTATTTTAAATCAGCATGGATATAAAGGCCCTGAAGATATGGGTTATGCCACCGGTCCTGCAGAACATATGCTTGATATTATACAGCGATTTTTAACTCATCCCGCTAAGTCAAATACAAATAAATTTTGTCCTTTTTTCATTCTAGATAAGTTTGACGAATTTGGTGACGCAACGCGGATTTATGATATTAATTGGTCTTTGATTCGACAGCTTTTTTTTCAAAAATTAAACAACCATAACTATTATACCGCGGAACCACAAATAGTTGATTTAATGGATTACGCTTACTATCAAGCCCTAATCCCTAAAAAAGCGACTATTGAAACAGAAACTAAGCTTATTCATAATAAACTTTATGATCAAAATTTTATACTACTGTTTGACGAATTAATCTCAATTCAAGATAAGTTCCCTGATTATTGGAAAAAACTCATAACCCATCCACTGATAATAAAAAATCTTGACACTTTTTTTAATTTTTTAATAGCGCAGCCCCGTAACGTTTCTAATGCTCGAGAACTATTAAAAAAATTAAATTTTACTTATACCTTATTTTTTTCTCAAAACGATAAATTTATTTTAGACAACATCATCGTTGGAAATGCTAGTAAAAAAAATTTAACGGTAATGGATGTCAATCATAACCTACTCTTAAAATCAATTAGATATCGACCTGAAATTACTAAAAAAGCCTTTAGCCTTATTTTTGCTAAAAGTAATCACTCTCATCAAGTGTTTTTTAATCTTGCTGCCAAACAAAATAGTGAAGGCTCTAATCTTTTAATGCTAGCTGCGCGATACCATACCGAAACAATGCAACATATTTTGGGTTTATTAAATCAATTTATTAATTGTTTTGAAAAAGAAAACATTACCGAATTATTTTTTAGAAAAAACAAAGAGAACTGGAACTTTATTAGTTTAGCCGCTAAATATCGATCGGATGCTATGAAATTTATTTTTGATTTTATCAGTGAAAATCCTTATTATTTCGATGAAGAAATTCTCAATAAAATCTTCAATCAATCCACCTATTCTGAATGGAATTTTTTATACTTTTTAGCGCGCTATCAAACTAACGATGAAGTCACTATTTGTTTAGATTTTATCAGTGAAAAATTTAAACTTTCTAAAAATACCCAATGGCTAAAATTGATTTTAAACAATCACATGGGAAATATATTACGATTGGCGGCGCAATCCAATTTAAATGCACTCAGCAGTTTCTTAGCTTTCATTAATCAACATAGTGATCACATTGAACTCCCTAGTTTAAGTGATTTTTTCTTACATTCCAGTAAAAATAATTGGAACTGTTTACATGCCGCAGCGCGTTACTCTCCGAGCAATCTGTCTTTACTTTTACAGTTCATCAAAGAAAAGAGAGATAAATTTTCTGATATCGCAATAAAGAATTTATTTTTTGCACAAAACGATACCGGTCGTAATTTTTTAATGCTGGCGGCTCATTATCAAACAGCGGCCATCAATCGAATCATTGAATTCATGCAGCAGCAATCTCAAGTCTTCGACAGAGAAACCTTGAGAAACTTATTTTTACAACAAAATTCTGATGGTTGGAATTTTTTAAGCGCAGCGCATAACCAGCCCGGCAACCTACAGCTTTTTTTAAATTTTATCCTTGATAATTTCGATAAATTTAATACGAAAACGATTAAAGAAATTATCTTCCAGAAAAATAAACGTGGGTATACTTGTTTGCATCTTGCTGTCCGTTATCAACCGGATAGCATAAAAAATATTTTAGATTTTATCGATCAGTATATCGATAGTTTTACTCACGAATTTGAACAATTATTGCTCGCTAAAAATAAACATGAAAAAAATTTATTACTGCTTAGTTTAAACTATCAATCTGATGCAGCTATTCATTTTTTAAGTTTTTTTAATCAGCATGTTGATCGTTTTGCTACACTTAAAAATAATGAAATTTTTAAAAAGTTTATTTGTCAGACATTCCTATTAAGCAAGGATCAAACCTTAATTAAAACCACGCTGGCTATTCATAGTGATTTATTAGTTGATAATTTTTACCGATTAGCTTTCAATGAAATGACTATACCCCGCTGCACACAATTTTTTTCATTAAAAATGTGCTGCTCTAAACAACTAAAAACAGCTGCCCAAGCATTTAAAGATCTATTAAAAAGAGGTTTACACGCTAACGACTTAATGGAATTAAAAATCATGTATCCTGCTGTAGCCCGTGGAGAACTGGGTAAGCTTTATCAAGCGTTAAATCAGGTTTTTTGTAACAATAAAGAAACGCAACCCATCAATGAAATAAAGCATCCCTACCGCTTATAAAGGGATCATAGCATAGCAGGACTGAGTTAATCATTTATTTCGCCGCCATTCAGTCCCGGTGATACTATCCTCCAATACCACCCCTAAATTCAATAACTCATCACGTATCCTATCCGCTTCTTGCCAATTTTTAGCCGCTCTCGCTTCATTGCGTGCAATAATTAAAAGGTTAATTTTTTCTGCCTCGTTGCTATTTTGTACTAGGCCAAGTTTTAAAAACTGTTCTGGATCCTGTTGTAAAATACCTAAGATGCTTGCCAGACAGCGTAAACACTCCGCATAGTACTGCGCTTTTTTATTATTCGTTCCGCGAAAACGATTAATTTCACGTGCTAATTCAAATAAGACTGCTAAGGCGTCGGGTGTATTAAAATCATCATCCATCGCCGTTTGAAATTTTTCTAGGTATTCTCCTGAGAATTGCTCAGGAACAAAAGTTTGTGGCGCTTTACCCACCAAGCCGCGTAAGCTGGTATACAACCGTTGTAGTGCCGCCTGTGCGGTTTGTAAATTTTCTTGGCTGTACTGAATCGGACTACGATGATGGCTCGACACTAAGAAATAGCGTATCACTTCAGCTGGATATTCTTTTAAAACATCACGCAGCGTAAAAAAATTACCTAATGATTTAGACATTTTTTGACGATTGATTTGTACAAAACCCACATGGATCCAGGTATTAACAAACTTCTTAGCGGTTGCCCCTTCAGATTGAGCTATTTCATTTTGATGATGAGGAAATACCAGATCTAACCCTCCGCCGTGTATATCAAAATGTTCGCCTAAAGCCGCCATCGACATGGCCGAACATTCAATATGCCAACCGGGGCGCCCTACTCCCCAGGGAGATTCCCAACTCGGTTCGTTGGGTTTAGCTTTTTTCCATAACACAAAATCTAAAGGATCTCTTTTGGTAATATCGACAGCAACACGTGAACCATGGCGTAACTTTTCTAAATTTTGATGCGCTAATTCGCCATACGATTTAAATTTATTCACTGCATAACAAATATCACCATTTTCTGCCTGATAGGCATAACCTTTATCGAGCAAGATTTGAATTAAATCTACTATCTGTGGGATAGCATCCGTTGCTCTGGGTTCATGCGTCGGTGGCAGGATATTTAATTGGGCGAAATCTTCATGCATCGCTACTATCATGCGCTGTGTCAATGCTGACATGCTTTCATTATTTTCTTTGGCACGTTTGATGATCTTATCGTCAATATCAGTGATATTACGAACATAATTTACCTGATACCCTTGCATGCTTAAGTAACGCAGCATGACATCAAAAGCAACCAATACGCGAGCATGGCCAATATGACACAAATCATAGACCGTCATGCCACACACATACATACCGACTTTCTTGGCATGCAGGGGTCTAAATTTTTCTTTTTTTTGCGTTAACGTATTATAAATTTTTAGCATAGCATATTCTCTCGCGAATTTTTTCATTGCCTAACAGGCTAAATAATTTAGCCAGCTCAGGACCATCGTGACGCCCCGTTAATACCAAGCGTAAGGGTGAAAACAAAGCTTTGCCTTTAAGATTTAATTTTTCTTGTAACTGTTTTATTAAAACTTTAAAATCTGTATTGCTTTGCTCTAATAAGTCTAAGAGTGTCTGCCAATACAATGGATCAACTTTTTGTAAGAATTCCTTCACTTCTCGGGTAAAACTTAATCCCTTAGATTCTGCAAATAAAATAGTCGCCCATTCTACTGCTTGCTCAGGAAAACAAATTGTCGAACGCATCAACTCTATAAATTCTAATTCAGCCACACAAGGCACTAAATTTTTTATTTTAGGCTCTAACCATTCGTACAGTTTATCATTAGAAATATGTAATAAAGCTTGTTTTTGCCAATATAATAATTGGGTTGGGTCATAGTGTGCCGGTGATTTTCCGAGACGACTCGGTGAAAATTGATCGGCTAAAGCATGAATATCAAGAAAACTTGGATTAGGATAAGTATGACCTAAGCGTGCTAAATAATTCTGTAAGGCTTCGGCAAAATAACCTGCTTCCCGCAAACCTTTAATACTAAAACTCCCATGACGTTTTGATAAAGGCGCACCATCCTCACCGACAATTAATGCCATATGCCCATAAGCCGGAATATTTAAACCTAAAGCCTGCAATAACATAATTTGCCGTGGTGTGTTGGTGAGATGATCTTCACCACGCAATACATGCGTAACTTTCATTAATGCATCATCAATCGCGTTACAAAAGAAAAATGCGGCTGAACCATCACTCCGCTGAATCACAAAATCGCCGATATCATCACTGGAAAAGCTTTGCTTGCCTTTGACAAAGTCATCAAAACGTATCACTTGCTTAGGTAAAACATGAAAACGCAAACTCGCTAACTGACCTCGAGCCTTTTTTTCGGCCACTTGCTCGGTAGTTAATTGACGACATTGGCCGCTATAACGTGGTGGTTTGCCCAGTGCCAGCTGATGTTTACGCATCATGAGCAATTCCGATTCACTACAAAAACAAGGGTAAGCACGACCGATACTAACTAATTGTTCATAATAAAGCGTGTAAATCGCTTGCCTTTGCGATTGGTAATAAGGCCCCAGGCCTTTTTCTTGACCAGGACCTTCCTGCCAAGGTAAACCTAACCAGAGTAAGTCTTCCTCTAATTCTTTAGCCAGCGCCAATAGCGAGCGCGTTGCATCACTGTCTTCTATCCGCAATAAAAAACAACCGGCCTGTGAATGGGCCAACAAAAAATTAAATAACGCGGTTCTAGCATTTCCTAAATGGATATGGCCGGTAGGACTAGGTGCAAAACGAGTTTTCATAATCAACTACTTGTTTAAAATTTTGGTAGGTTCATCCAAGATGTTTAACTATTATTAGGGTTAAAAAATATCATCACGACCTGCTAATTTACGCTATGATTAAGTCCTATGTCGACCCTCTTTATATCCGATTTACATCTCAGTAGCGACCAACCTGCCATAACGCAGTTGTTTCTAAATTTCTTACAGTACCAAGCCAAGCAAGCTGAAGCTTTATATATATTAGGTGATCTATTTGAAATTTGGGTAGGTGACGATAATTTAAGCACCTACAATCAAAGCATTATAGCGGCACTCGCTGAATTAACGGCCAGTGGCATAGCAACTTACTTCATGCCCGGGAATCGCGACTTTCTCATAGGTAAACGTTTTATTCAGCAAACGGGCTGCCGCTATCTTACTGATCCGACAATGATTGATTTGTATGGAAATCCCACATTACTCACACATGGTGATAGTTGGTGCACATTAGACAAACATTACCAACGCTATCGGCGCTGGTCGCGTAATCCCTTTTGGCAATTTTTATTTTTACATCTACCTTTAGTATGGCGACAAAAAACTGCTAATTTCTTACGTAATCAAGAACATTCCACCACACCGACTGATGCGACGAAATATGATGTAACCCTGCCTGATATGTTAGCTTTCTTAAAACACTATTCAGGTACACAACAAATCATCCATGGTCACACTCATTTACCGAGTATTCAATTAATAAAAATTGCGGATGATACATGGATAAAACGTTTTGTGTTAAGCGACTGGACTTCTAAGCAAGGGAATGTATTAAGCGCATTACCGAATCATAGCTTTGAATTAATCTATTTCAACTAGTCTCGATTAGCTTACCGTTTAAAATCAAAGACGTATTACGTATACTGGATACCTTACAAACTAACGAATTATGTCCTTGTCATTGGAAAAAAGGCGGAGCCCCCCCTAGCATCGCACTGTAGACCAAACCATAACCTTTCAGGAGATTATTATGATCCTAACGATAGAAACATTCAAAAACAAACTGTTAGACAGTGCAAAAGATATTAAACTAAATCTATCGAACATTTTAACAGAAGAAGGCTCACCGGATTTAAGCAAAAAACAAATCGGCGGCATTGCACTGGCTTCGGCGTATAGCATAAAAAATACAGCCTTAATAGGAGCCGTTTTATCGGAGTTTAAATCTATATTGTCAGAAGCAGAAATTAACGCTGCCAAATCCGCAGCCACTATCATGGCAATGAATAATATTTATTATCGATTCATTCATTTGGTTAATGATAAAGAATTTTCGAGTATGCCGACTAATTTACGCATGGGTGTGATTAGCGATCCAGGTGTCGATAAAGTGAATTTTGAATTAAATTGTTTAGCGGTATCGGTAATCAATGGTTGTGGCCTGTGCATTGAAGCCCATACTCGCGGCCTGATAAAAAATGGTGTCAATAAACTGGGGATGCAATCGAGTGTGCGTATCGCGTCAGTATTAAATGCTGCAGCGGTTGCCTTCGAAATTGCAACACTTCAAGAATAATTAATCTAAATAGCTTGTTTACTGAGTAGTTTATACTCAGTAAACAGCATTCGCTTAATAAACCTTTTGCTCAAATTAGTATTGAGCTTTCTGTATTTCAAGATGACTATGTATAGACTCGGGTAAGAAACTACTCAACCAATCTTCTAAAGGTTGGAAATGTGGTACTAATACGGACTCTTGCCAAGATGCTTCTTTAGCGAACGGAGTTAAACTGACCAGCATCATTAATAACACTACCACTAAAATTCCGCGTGCAATTCCAAAAATAATCCCTAACACACGATCAGTGCCGCTTAATCCAGTATTCGCGACAAGTTGACCGATCAAATAATTAATCAGCATACCCAATATTAATGTCACTAGGAATAAACCGACAAAACTAACCACTAACCTGACTGAATCAGAATGAATAAAATTTACCAGTAAATCAGCAATATAACGATAAAAAATAAAGCTGACTGCAATCGCGGCAACCCAAATAACCAAAGAAATCACTTCGCGCACAAAGCCTCGCATGACGCTAATTAATACGGACAGCGCAATGATGGCGATAATGGTGTAATCGATCCAATTAAATGTAGACATCAGAAAAACCTTAGAATAGTGTAAAGAATTTTAAACGTGTAGATAGCACCCCGTTGGGTTATATAGTATAAACTACTTTTTTAAAGTAGTGATATTAATAACGTTTGAAAACGGAGAAAGCCTATATCTTAGGACAAAAAAAGACCGATAGTATTTTAAATACAAACCCATTAACTCCTCTATCACTTAATTTTTAATTAATTCAAAGGAAGTAGTGTCATGTGGCAATCGAATTCTACTCTTGACGCAGGAACTCTGTTACGTCGCGCTGCAGCCGAAGGAGACGTAGACAAAGTTAGAAGCTTGTTAGATAAAAACTTTATCAATCATAAAAGTTCAAATGATAATACCGCATTACACTGGTCTATCGTCAATAAACATTATGCCGTCACGAAGCTCTTATTAACTCTCTCTGGCATCCATGTCGACGCTAAAAATAAACAAGGTGATACACCTCTACATTTAGCGACAAAACAAGACGATAAAAAAACCGTCTATCGTTTACTAAAAGCCGGTGCGGGGAAAAAAAATATAACCGACAAAAAAGGACTTTCTCCTTTAGATTATGCTTTGGATAAAAATTGTAGTTTTATAGTCGCTAAATTAAAACAAATACTTCCTAATATGACTTTTAAAAAGGATCATCAGCTTGCCGAACAAGCCTATGAAAAATTTAAAACAAACAATCCTAATCTACTACGCAATAAGAAAATCTTTGATCCTAATTATCTTTTTAATGATAAAGTGGCTCGTTATTTTCTACCGGGCAACCCGTTCACGTTAGTCGGGATACAAGCCGCCATAGAGAAAGGTGTCCTTAATCCGCATAAATTATTTTGTTCGGGTAATTTACTGCAAAGCGCAGCCGTTTCTCGAGTTGATACCTGTTAAAAATTTCGTTGGCTACTCGAACAAGATGTCGATCCTAATCTGCAAGCCTGCCACGAGATAAATCCTTGTTCTTATAAAAACACTGCGTTACATACACTGATTGCTAACGAAGATGAAAAGGATGCGCTAGTGTTCATCGACATGCTGAATGCTAATCAAAAATTTAATTTTAATTTGACGGATAGTGAAGGAAAAACCTGTCTTTGTTTAGCGACAAAAGTAGGTTTATCTAACGTGGCTAAGAAACTAATTAAACTAAAAGATAGAATTGATGTCAATGTTCCTGATGAAGACGGTAATACGCCTCTACACTATGCGCTTCTATTAGGACATTCATCCATTGCGACTGAACTGCTTGCCCATCAAGCGAACAAAAATGCAAAAAATAAAGAGAACAAAAACCCTTATGAATTATTAATCTCAACCGATAGTGAAGATGTTAGGGACTGTTTAGAGATCATTTGGATTAATCCAGATAAAAAAGTTAAACCTTCTAGAAAAACTTACATTCAACTGTGTATGGAAAATAGAGAGCGCGCTAAAAATGAGTGGGTTACTATTTTTACCAATACCAACCTACCTATAGCGCATAAAAGAAAAAGCATTTGTTTTCTCTTAGCCGCAGCAACCGGTGATTTAACTAAGCTGAAAAACCACTGCGATAGTTTTACACTAAATCAAGTTAACGCAAAAGGAAATACTGCTTTACATTTAGCCTGTGAGCACGGACATGATGAAATTATAACCTATCTTTTAGAACAACCTGGAATCAATCTTGACAAAAAAAATAATGAAAACATAAAAGCAATTGATCTATTGAGTAATCCATTACTTGCGACATTATTCAAAGAAAAATTTTTTGGTATAGAAGAAAAAACAACTGAAGATAAAAAAGATAATGGTAATCGATTAGTTCAGGATTCAGGAACTCTCAGTAACAAAACGAAATGGGCTTTAAGCAATTAATAATAATAGAATCTCAAAGCTTAGCTTACTAATCGGTCATTTTATAATCAAGCCAATAAACTAAATATGGACCTTAATAATTCCATCCAACGTGTAGACACTATGTAATCGATAACCCGCAGCCAATAACGCTTCTTTGCCGCCTTGCTGTCTATCCACTAACACAACGATATCTTTTACTTGTATATCGTGTTTTTTTAAAATCTCCGCTATCTGTAACACACTGCCACCGGTAGTGACGACATCTTCAACGATTAAACAATCTTGACCGAGTTTAAAAACTCCTTCGATTTGTTTTTTAGTCCCATATTCTTTAATTTCTTTTCGACACATTAGCATCGGCAGGTTTTGATCGAGTGAAATAGCCGTAGCCATAGGTAATGCGGTATAAGGCACACCACATAACAAACTCGGTTTAAGATGTTTTATCTTACCCCACAAGGCATTAGCAACGGCCCGCAATAGCGGCGGATAGGAAATAATTGAGCGACAATCGATATAGATCGGCGAAATTTCACCGCTACGTAACGTAAAATTGCCCCATTTAATCACACCCAGGTTAATTAACGCATCGAGTAATTTTTGTTTTTCCATCATTAGGCTTAAGGCTTAATTAAGATTGTCGCTATCCGTTTTCTCTGGCGCTAAATGTATCAATGTATCGGTTTGTTCTGGACTTGCGATCAAATCTTCTTCGATACGTTCTAAACCCACTAAGCTTTCACCTTCATTCAGTCGTATCAGCCGTACCCCTTGTGAATGACGGCCCGCCACACGAATTTCAGCAACCCGTGTACGCACTAACGTCGCTTTATTGGTAATTAACATGACTTCATCCGAAGGTAGTACTTGCACCGCAGCGACTACATTTCCATTACGTTCTGTGGTTTTAATCGCGACCACACCGCTACCGCCACGACTCGTCAAGCGATGCTCAGGAACAGGCGTGCGTTTACCATAACCCTGACTGGTTGCTGTTAAGATTAATCCTTCAGGCTTAGCAATGATTAAGGAAATAACTTGCTGTCCTTCTTGTAATTTAACACCTCTTACACCACAGGCCGTACGTCCCATACAACGGACTTTACTTTCATTAAAACGTATGACCTTACCCGCATTAGTAAACAATAAAACATCTTGCTGACCATCGGTTAATGCAACGCCCACTAAACGATCACCTGCTCTCAAATCAATCGCAATAATTCCGTCGTTACGTGGTCTAGAAAAATCAATCAAACTGGTTTTTTTCGTCGTACCATTCGCCGTAGCCATAAAGATAAAATATTCGGCACTATAATTCTGTACAGGTAAGACGGCAGTAATCCGTTCCGTTTCACCTAAAGGTAATAAATTAACGATAGGACGACCTTTGGCAATCCGACTACCTTCGGGTAATTTATACACTTTTAGCCAATAGACTTTACCCACGCTAGAGAAACACAATAACGTAGCATGCGTATTGGCAATTAATAAATGTTCAATAAAATCTTCTTCTTTGACATCGCCTGACGATTTCCCTCGACCACCCCGACGTTGTGCGTGATAAACATCTAAACTTTGTCGTTTGACATAACCTTCATGCGACAATGTCACCACCACATCCTCGGCAGGAATCAAATCTTCTTCATTAATTTCAGCATCAACACTAATAATTTCGGTACGTCGTGGATCAGCGAATTCTTCTTTAATTGCTATCAGTTCATCATGAATCACCTGACGCAAGCGTTCCGGTTGATTTAAGATATCTAATAAATCAACAATAATATCTAATTGATCGCGATATTCTTTTAAAATTTTCTCTTGTTCAAGGCCCGTTAAACGATGTAAACGCAGTTCGAGTATTGCTTGCGCCTGTTCAGGTGATAATCGATAACTACTTTCGCCTTTTTTTACTCCATATTCATGCGCTGCATCTATCGTTAATTGGGTTTCCAGCAAATCGGTTTTAGTCAGCATCTCAGCCACCATACCTAATTGCCAAGTCTGTGCTAACAGCTGAGATTTGGCATCCGCGGGATCCTTAGCGGTCTTAATCAACGCGATCATCGGATCAATGTTCACTAAAGCAATGCCTAAACCTTCTAAGATATGGGCACGTTCTCGGGCTTTCCGTAATTCAAAGATCGTACGCCGCGTCACCACTTCTCGACGATGTGCTAAAAATTCGATAATTAATTGTTTGAGATTAAGTAAGACGGGTCTGCCATCGACCAAAGCCACCATATTAATACCAAACGTGACTTGCAATTGAGTTTGCGCAAATAAATTATTCAATAACACATCCACGTTTTCACCGCGCCGTACTTCAATCACCATGCGCATACCGTCTTTGTCGGATTCATCGCGCAATGCAGTAATCCCTTCAATACGTTTTTCCTTTACCAATTCAGCAATTTTCTCGATAAGTTTTGCTTTGTTTACTTGGTAAGGGAGCTCGGTCACAATAATTCGTTGTTTATTCGATTTTTCATCCTGTTCGAGTTCGATACGCGCTCTAACAAATACTCGCCCACGACCACTGTGATACGCCTCAATAATGCCTTGCTTACCATAAATTAAACCCGCCGTCGGAAAATCAGGTCCTTTAATAAAGTTCATCAAACGTTCTATGGTCAATTCAGGATCGGCTAATAAGGCCACACTGGCATCGATGACTTCAGCAAGATTATGCGGTGGGATATTAGTCGCCATACCGACCGCAATCCCTGAAGAACCATTGACCAGTAGATTAGGTACGCGGGTCGGTAATACGGTAGGAATCTGTTCTGTTTCATCATAGTTTGGTGCAAAATCGACAGTTTCTTTAGCTAAATCTGCTAGCAAGGCATGTGCCAGCTTCGACATCCGAATTTCGGTATAACGCATCGAAGCCGCGGAATCACCATCAACCGAACCAAAGTTACCTTGGCCGTCAATCAACACAGAACGCATGGAAAAGGTTTGCGCCATACGCACGATGGTATCGTAAATCGCCCCATCACTATGTGGATGGTATTTACCAATTACGTCACCCACCACACGAGCAGACTTTTTATGCGGCTTATTCCAATCGTTGCCAAGCTCACTCATGGCAAATAAAACTCGCCTATGTACCGGCTTTAAGCCATCTCGCACATCAGGTAACGCTCGACCTACTATGACACTCATAGCATAAGCCAAGTAGGACTGCTTTAGTTCCTTTTCAACTGTTACTGAAATAATTTCATTAGCCACTGATTCTGCCATAAAAGCGCAAACCTATTGATACGTAAAAAGTTCTAGATAGTTATACTCACAGCAATTGGATTTTTGGCAAGTGCCGCAACCATGCAGCAATCTGGGTATATACAATAACCCTGTGGATTGCGAGTTGGGCGACAAACAGGCAAAAATTCAAGCCCAAAGAGTATACCATAAATAGGCTTAACTGGCAGTGTGATCCAGTAAAATTTTTAAACAAAAGAAGCGTTTTTCCTTGATTTAATAGGAAACTTCAGAGGATAAATTTAGACTTTTCCTGGCTATCCTATGCTGCTTAAAACAGCGTAGGATAGGTCCAAGAGAAAAAGCAAATTATTAATTATTCTTAAACCAGTCTATAAACAGTGATTTTTAGGCTGGTGTTTATAATAAATTTACTTATTTTGATCCAGCGGCAGAATTAGCTGAGTTATCCTTATTAGCGGGTTCTGCGGGTGTTGTCGTATTGGTGGTTTCTTTGTTAGATGATGTATCCGGTGTTACCGGCGTAGCGGGCGTAACATCGCTAGGTGGTGTTTGAGTAGGCTCCACAGCTTGTGGACTAACCGACATTGGTGCATCCGAACCAGATGAATTCGCTGGATTAGCCATTTGATCTTGAACAGGCATTGCGGTATCTGATTGATCTCCTTGCTTATCAGAAGGCTGATGATTACAGCCGACTAACGCCGCCGTCAGCAGCATTGAAACCAAAAACTTCTTATACATAAGCAAAATTCCCCATCTAAAAATAGTGCAAAAAAACATTAAAGAACAAAATTGTCAGCAATAGACTGACAAATCCGTAGCCCATAGTAGAAGCCAACTTAAGCATAGCAAAACTTTCAAGTAAAACAAAATCTCATAAAAATTAGACTTGACTGATTAAGTCCTGTACACCTCCTCTTCCTATTTTAATTAACCAATCTACTCAATATTGTTATAAAATCCTCTGCTGAAACCCCTCTTTTATTGCCAACCTACTAAATACTGTTATAATAAGCTCTAGATTTAGTTTCCAGTGTCAGTATATAGCTCGGCTAAACCCTCTATTTAACTGACATAAAAACAGAACGAAATGATAAGAAATCAACGTTTTTGTAAATAGAGCTAACTAAGGTAAAAATTTTTAGTTAATAAATTTACTCTTGGTGATGAATTTTAACGCCAAAATTAGAGAATTAGTCCGGCTTCTTAAGTTTGCAACTTTTTATTTGGTCGATATTCTTAGGGTGCAGATTTTGTGAATAGTAAATATTATTCGCAAAAAATATGGTATTCAGAATAGGCAAGCATATAATCCGTGTTAAAATCAGATATTTAAAACTCGCTACTTAGCCTAAAGGGCAAAATAGCTTATGCAAAGAACCCTGTTGACTCATTCACCCCTTTTAATTAATTAAGCGGTCATTGTTTCAGGTAATGGCAATAGTTTTTAATTTCTTTTAACCACAATTATCACATTGACAAATAAGCAAGCTTAGTTGAGCCTTCATTAAAATAGGATTCAACGATGCATAATGAAAAAAATCGAATATTGATCAATGCAAATCAACCAGGAGAAATTCGGGTTGCTTTGCTCGAAGACAACAAGTTATCCGACCTAGATATCGAATATAGTGGTCAAGAACAAAAAAAATCGAATATTTATAAAGGAAAAATTAGCCGTATTGAGCCTAGCTTAGAGGCTGCATTCATCGGCTATGGCGCCGATCGTCATGGTTTTTTACCCTTCAAAGAAATCGCTCCTTCATACTTTAAGGGGAGAAATCATGAATCACAATCCATCAAGCACTCGCTGAAGGTCGGCCAGGAAATGATGGTACAAATTGAAAAAGAAGAACGGGGTGACAAAGGCGCTGCTTTAACCACTTACATTACTTTACCCGGTAGCTACTTAGTATTGATGCCTAATAATCCGGGAGCCGGCGGTATTTCACGACGTATCGAAGGAGAAGAACGACGCGAAATGCAAGATCTCATGCAAGAGCTCATGAAGCAAATGGATCTTTCAAAAGATATGGGCCTTATTCTACGCACGGCAGGCGTAGGTAGAGAGTTTCCCGAACTACAAAATGATTTGCATTTGCTTATCCAACAATGGAATGCCATACAGAAAGCATATAATGAGCGCCCTGCTCCTTTCCTTATTTTCCAAGAAGGTGATCTGATCACACGTTCGATACGTGATTATTTAAGACGTGATATTGACGAAATTATTATCGATGATAAAAAAATCTATGAAAAAATTAAACATTACATAGAACAAATTCGACCTGATTTTGTATCGCGAATTACGCTTTATCAAAATTCTATCCCCTTATTTATGTATTTTGATATTGAAGAAGCCGTTGAATCTGCATTTAAGCGCAAAATAGAACTCTCCTCTGGTGCCACCATAGTTATCGATCGTACCGAAGCCTTAGTTTCTATCGATATTAACTCAGGGCGTTCTACCAAAAATGTAGACATTGAAGAAACCGCCGTTGCCACCAATCTTGAAGCGGCTAAAGAAATTGCCCATCAATTAAGGGTGCGTGATTTAGGAGGCTTAATTGTCATTGACTTTATTGATATGAATTCAGAAGAAAATCAACGTAAAGTCGAAAACTGCTTACGTTTAGCGACTAAAAAAGATCGTGCACGCATCCAAATAGGTCGAATTTCTGCGTTTGGATTATTAGAAATGTCACGACAACGCTTACGCCATTCCTTAGGAAAGGCTAACGAAACCCTATGTGCACGCTGTAATGGTGAAGGAACGGTACGAACCATAGAATCATTAACTTTATCTTTATTACGTGCAATAGAAAAAGAAGCTTTAAAGAAATCTACCCAGCAAATACGTGTCGAAATACCTGTCGATATGGCTACTTATCTAATCAATGAAAAACGCCCAGCCATACAACAAATTGAGCAACGTTATAAAATAAACCTAGTATTAATACCTAATCCCTATTGGCAATCTCCTCAATTTAAAATTACTGGTCTAGGTAGAAACATAAATCTGCAGGCGAATGAAAACGCGAGCTACCAAATACTCGATAAATCTTGTGCAGAATCACCGTTACCCTATAGCGCACCGACTATTAAAACGATAGAAACACCAGCTGTTAAATCCTTAAGCTTTGCGATTAACAAAAATAAAACTAAAACTCAATTAGGTTTATTAAGCCGATTGCTAGGTATGCTAAAAGATCTCGGTAAAACCAAGGTTGAGCTTAATAAAAAACCATTAAAAAAAGAGATGACTCATACATCTATGTATCCTAACGATCCACATAGGCATCCTTCAGAAAGACGTTATTCAAAAACAAATCGGAATAACCGAATGCGAAATCCTCGCCGCGATGATAGAGACAGACGTGATAAAGATGGAGAAGGAGGAAGCGAAAACAATGGCAACGGGGGGCAACACCGCCCTAACGCGGGTAAGCAATCACATAATCGTTATAATAAACATCACGCTCAACGTTATGAATCACATCCACAACAACAGAATAATAAATCGACTCCTGCTGTTGTAAGCACAGAAAGAAAATCATTAGCTAATAAAAGAAAGCAACCCCTGTTAGAAAAAACAGTAATAAAACCCGAAAATAAACTACACACTCAAGCATCGAGAGAAGAAAATCTAACCATTAAACCAGAATCTAAAATTCCAGAAAAAAAAGTGATTATCTCGCAACAACAGGTTGAAAAAATTACTCCGAGCCAGGAGAAAAAAAAACCACTTGCTGATCCAGTGACTAACACAGCTAACGTTAATGCCAGCAACCCTACTCCCTCTACAAACGCTAACAATCCCTCATCACAACGCCGAAACACGATGCGACGTTATGGCGGTGAACCCAAATTACGTCATCGCACCTACAGTCACTATGAACAGGATCAAAAAACCAAAAGCTAATAATTAAACTTGAATCCATCTAACACCTAGCCTTCCAAAAACCCTCGGTTTTAACACATAGACCACCGAGGGAAACGCTGTAAATTGTAAAAATGGATGCTTCACGTTCTTAATAAACAATAAAGACAACACTTAGCTGGATGGATTAGCTTGCCAACTACCATACAAAGGGTTTGGTAAAACGAAATAACCGAAACCAAACTGACTATATTGTTGCGTATCATTAGGGAAAGCATACGCAGTAGCTTGCTTAAATTCAGGGAAATCTTGGATGTTATCGCCAAAATAGGCAATCACGAGATGTGGAGGTAATTTGTTAGACCATACCATTTCATGGGGATCATAGCAGCCATGTGTCACGGCATTAAAGCGTGGATTTTTATCTGCTGGATGTTTAGATTTTTTATCATTCGCTAAAATAACTTGATCAAAAGTAACGTGTTGTTGTTTTAAATTATCGATAGTGGCCTCGAGGCTGGTAATTCCAGATCGATCAACATAAGAACCATCACGATTAGAAACCAAACTCACATAACCGCCTAATTGATGCACCAATCGCGTAAACGCTACAACGCCTGGTAATGCGTGTGACTTTTGCGGGATCGTCACATAATGTTCAAAGTCTGCTGGATTCGCAGCTAAGTTGCTACATTGATAGTAATACCAGGAATTATCTAACGTCGTTTCGTCAATATCTAAAACCACGCCCCAGGTTTTAGCTTTGGGATGATGCTGTCGGACCCATTGTTTAATATAAGCCGATCCGATGTTATATACCTGTCGATAACTAGCTTTTTTCTCTGCCGAATTTCGATACCATTTAACCGCTTGAGCTATCGCAGAGTTTTTTTTTGCAGTCTGCGCGCAAACAATGACGTATTGATTATTAGCAAAAGCAAGCGGGGAGAAAACAGATAGATACACTAAGGTCACTATTAACCATTTCTTCATATATTTTTGCTCTATCAAATTAATTAAATGACACTCGACTCAAGCTAAAAATTCACAGTTCTTATCCAAAATAAATAAAGATTAGGATTGATGATAAAAAATTCAGAGATTTATTTCAATTAATATTATTCAAACTGAAAAGCCTGCGTTTTTTAAATAGTCTTTGCTATTTATTAACTGCCTCAGGCTTTTTTTATTGGTGGAGCTAAGCGGGATCGAACCGCTGACCTCTTACATGCCATGCAAGCGCTCTCCCAGCTGAGCTATAGCCCCGTGTTGAGCATTTTACCGTAGCACCAAACACTGTCAACCGTGAATATTAAGCTAAGTAAAAATAAGCTTTTATCTGTTAGATTGTACAAAGGTGATTTTACTCAATTGAATTTCTTCACTGGTATTTAAAGTCTTCTCAACGAACGAGTGCTGCTGTTTTTTACACCAGAAACTTGAAGAGGAATAGAGACTTTTTCCCAGTTGATAGGTTTCTTCTCCCACTTTAAAACAGAATCCTTGAACA
Organism: Candidatus Rickettsiella isopodorum; assembly: GCF_001881495.1. Taxonomy (NCBI): domain Bacteria; kingdom Pseudomonadati; phylum Pseudomonadota; class Gammaproteobacteria; order Legionellales; family Coxiellaceae; genus Rickettsiella; species Candidatus Rickettsiella isopodorum. The sequence goes on from NZ_LUKY01000032.1 coordinate 203,716, forward strand.
AACTGTAAGAATAATGTTGGTAATAGCTTGCTATTTTCCGAAAGAAATAAACTAGGATTCCATAACAAGGTCCAGATCATCATCTGCACTAAAAAACACAGTATTTTATTGTGGATCTTTTCAGCAAGCTTTTGAGTCAGCGGTTGTCCAATAGCCACGCTTAGATAATTTACCGAAAAATAAGTAAAAATTCGGGCAATTTTTTGTTCTATTTCTACGGTTTGATCAAAAAATACGTTGTTCAAGCCCGCACTCACCACAGCAAAGAGGAAAGGTTTCAATCCATACTGGATATAGGCGGGAAGTAAAGGATAGTTACTTCTGTGAGCTAAACTGACATTATCAAGACAAGCCGAAGTAAATCCAGCTAATAATGAATGTAATAATAAAGGTAGGCCTTTTTTCACTTGTGAGGTAAATTCTTCACTAGAATAAGAAACTAAAGCAGTTTCCTGTAAACCTGTTAAATCTTTATCTGAATAAACCAGAAAATTCCTTTTAGATAGCGCACTAGTAGAATTAAAGAAAGGAAATTCTGTAGACAATGTCTGAGTTTGATTCAAACAGACTTTAATATCATTTAAATAGATCATCGGTGGTTCATGTCCATTAGGGAAAATACTGAGGTAGTTATTACATAGATTGACCTGCTGACGCGACCAAGCCACAAATGCCTGAACATTAGAAGCGTTATCGATGAATGTATCCATCTCTGTATAGAAGCTACCCTTATCCTTCTTCTGTAGGAAACAGACTAAGGTTTTAAATAAGTCAGGCTTCTCATTCACTAAGTACGCGACCCATTTTAAGGCGTTAAAATAAAAAGGGTATTGACGTGCTTTAAAAAGTTCAAATATAAAGGTATCGTTTACAAAATTTCTTAAGTCATAAATATTCTTTTCAGAACAGATACCGCTAGAATATAACTCAGCCATCCCTTCGACCAATGTCAAATCGATCTCTCGATTTTGGACATACAAAGCATATAAATGGTGAACATATCCATGCTTTAGAGCGGGAGGATCGAGCGTGTAAGTATAGGTCGAACCTAATAAAGGACCGGTTTGGCTTCGGTTTTCAAACGGAAAGTAAGTGGCCATAGTACCGAATTTTTCAGAAGGAATATCGCGCTCGAAAAGAAATTTATCTATCAAGAAGTTTTTTTCAGAGTCAGCCAAATGTAAACGATATTGACTGGCATTATAGTTAGTTTTAAATCCAAATTTTTCCATCCAAAGAACAAACGGTTCTACCGCTCTCATAGCGACACATAAGCGATCGAGATCGACTTTAGAACAGTTATTATTTCTAATATCTATGAAAAAACTAGGCAGTCGATCGATTGAACAGCGATAGTTATCTTTAAAACGAACATAATCAGATTTACATTGCGATCGATAATTTTTACTTTTACATAACTCAGTAAGCTGGGTCGAGTTAGGGTAACTTCGCGCAAGATACGATTTATATACAATAAACTGTAAAAAATTTTTTTCGACATAGCGTTTAAACTGATTATAAATAAACTTGCGAGTATCCTGAAGAGAGCGATTGATCATCGCTTGATTGACTATAACCTTCCTTACCCGACTCACTTTCAACGTATGAGCCAGCATACCCAATGTATCGAATAGCTCCATAGCCGCCAGCTCATTTGAATCAATCTGCGCTTTATCCAGTGAATAGGCCAAATCGCTAATCGTTCGTATTAAGACAGGATAGTTTTTAATAAAAATTATCGATTGAAAACTTAATAGTAAGGTATGGCGAAATTGTGATAAAAGCTTTAGTGAGTTAAACGGTCTTTGAGAAATTTTTTGAAAATCATTTGTCCAAAGGCTAATCTCAGGTTTTTTAAATAAATCGCGATACTTAGGTTCGAGCATTAGCGATAACAGTTGAAGATAATGGATCACGACGTTTTCTTGCTTACTATTAAAACGAGGTTCTACACTTATTTTATCCAAAATCCCAGCGGTAATTTCACTGAACTCTCTTAGAACGCCCTTATGCCATGGCTTAGTTTCTGCGAGTTTTCTTAGAAATCTAAAAAATAGAGTCGTTTCCGGAGGGTTATCAAAAAAATTAACCGATGTAATTTGTTGGTTAAATGAACTTAAAATCATTGCTAAACCAATAGGATTTATAGAAAAATAATCAGGCCATTTTTCCTCATTCAATAACAAAATTTTTAAACTAGGAGAAATAGGCCAAGAAGAAAAATTTGGCTTAATAGGCATTAAATCCATAACTTTCATATAAATCCCTTTATACTTTTCATTTATTTATTTAACTTTAATCTAAAATTAGTTTACAATAAAATTTTACAAAAAAATACAAAAAATTAAGCTGGCAGTTAATTAATAAATGATTTTTAAAATTAAAAAATTATTCAGATCCCAATCTAAATTTTTGGGATCAATTTAAGACGCGGTCTAAGCGGACTAAAACTTCTTGTTTACCTAATACGCGTAAGGTCGCATTAATAGGTGGTGATACACTCCCTCCTGTCACAACATAGCGCAAAGGCTGAGCCACTTTACCCATTTTCAATGAAAGTTCAGCACCTGTTTCAATTAATACACTATGTATCGATTCATCTGTCCAAACGCTAAGTGATTGAAACCGATCGCGGAGAATTTTTAATAACACTAACCTGTCGGCTGAGAGAGTCTGTTTTTCTATAGTGGGTGATAAATAAAAATAACGGCTTTTTTCAGCCATTTCATTTAAGGTTTTAACTCGTTCGCGTTGTAACCTAACCACATCCGTTAAATCCGGACCGGTATCGCTCGGTATGTTTAAACGCTGACATTCCTTTGCTAATAACTCAGCGATTTTTTTTACATCATCGGTTTTTAAATAATGTTGGTTTAACCAAATTAATTTATCTGGATTAATCGCCGCTGGTGCTTTATTTAAATGGTTCAAGTCAAAATACGCTATCATTTCGGCACGGGAGAAAATTTCTTGATCGCCATGCGACCAACCTAGTTTAACCAAATAATTTAACACCGCGTCCGCTAAATACCCTTCATCTCGATATTGTAAAATATTAGCCGCACCGGTTCTTTTAGAAAGTTTTTTTCCATCGCCGCCTAGGATCATCGGTAAATGGGCATACACTGGCAAACTAGCCTCTAAAGCCAGTAATATATTGATTTGTCTCGGTGTATTATTCAAATGATCATCGCCGCGAATGACATGAGTAATCTGCATATCACTGTCATCGACGACTACGGTAAAATTATAGGTCGGTGAACCATCACTGCGAGCAATAATTAAATCATCTAATTCACTATTTTGAAAAATAACTTGACCGTGCACTTGATCATCAACGATCACTTCACCCTGTAACGGATTACGAAAACGCACTACATAACGTTGCTGAGGTAATATCGATGTTCTCTCTCGACAATAACCGTCGTAGCGTGGTTTTTGATGTTGGGCAAGTTGTTTTTCTCTTAATTCAGCTAAGCGTTCTTTAGAACAATAGCAACGATATGCCTTACCTTCATTGAGCAATTGTGTTAAAACTTCTTGATAACGGGCTAAACGTTGACTTTGAAAGATGGGACCCTCGTTATAATCTAATCCTAGCCATTCCAAACCTTGTAAAATAACATCAGTTGCCGCCACTGTGGATCGTTCGGTGTCAGTATCTTCAATGCGTAAAATAAATTCACCTTGTTGTTTTTTTGCGAATAACCAAGAATATAATGCCGTTCTAACGCCGCCGATATGCAAATAACCGGTAGGACTGGGTGCAAAACGAGTACGAACTTTCATAAATTAGCCTTTATTTTTATACTCACCCTCATTGGATTTTTAACAAGTGCCGAAACCATGCCGCGATCTCCATCGTTACCTATCCATAAGGAATGCGAATTGAACGGTAACGCAAACAAAAATTCAAGTGCGAAGAGTATATATCAAATAGATTGAAACGGTTTAATATCTCCTCCACCACAGCGAATAATTTCGGGTGTATGGGTGGATAAATCAATGACGGTTGTTGGCTCTAGACCACAAAAACCTCCATCAATCACTAAGTCAACGCGTTTGCCTAAAATATCACAGATGGCTTCGGGTTCTAATAAAGGTAAATCAGAACCCGGTAAAATCAAGGTCGTACTCACTAAGGGTTGATCATTCATTTCCAATAGCGCATGCACTATTTTATTGTCCGGAATTCTTATACCGATCGTTTTACGTTTGACATTGACTAAATAGCGTGGCACATGAGAGGTTACGGGCAATAAAAAAGTGTAAGGACCTGGCGTGTTGGCTTTTATTAAACGAAAAATAGGATTTTCTAACTGAGCAAAGACTGCCATTTCTGAAATATCACGACACAATAAGGTCAGGTAGTGTTGGTCTTTCAACTGACGTATCTGCCTAATCCGTTGTATCCCCTTTTTATTACCTAATTGGCAACCTAAGGCATAAGCTGAGTCGGTAGGATAGACAATCACGCCTTCTTTCATCAAGCTATTGGCTGCTAGCCGTATCAAATGCAACTGAGGATTTTCTGGGTGGATCTTGAGAAACTGACTCACATTACTAACCCTTTCCTAAACAAATCAGACTATTATACATACGCTTCGCACTTGAACTTTTATCGATGTTGCCGCTCAATTCGCAATTCTCATGTAAAATATTGTATACACACAGATTGCCGCATGGCCGCAGCACTTGACAGAAACCTAATTACTGTGAGTATACTAAGGTGTATCGAGTCTCTATTACTTCACCCAATGCGCCTACTTTTCGATTTTTTGCCTATAGTTGCCTTCTTTATCGCTTATAAGTTTTTTGGCATCTATGTCGCAACCGCAGCCGCTATTATTATCAGCTTGTTACAAGTAATCAGTTACTGGATTAAGCACCGTACCGTACCTAGTATACAACTTATTAGCTTAGTCCTCATCCTCTTATTTGGGGGTGGAACCTTGTTATTGCATAATGAATTACTTATTAAATGGAAGCCTACTGCTCTTTACTGGCTACTCGCCTGTGGCGCATTAGTGACACAATATTTTGGCAAAAAACCTTTAATTCAGCATCTGTTAGAAACAAATATTGTCTTACCCGCTCACCTTTGGTCCTCTTTAAATAGAAATTGGATCATCTTTTTCACCTTAATGGGCAGCATTAATTTATGGGTTGCCTATACGTTTGATACGAACACCTGGGTCAATTTTAAGTTATTTGGCTTGTTGGGAATTACTTTTGTCTTTATACTCGTGCAAGCAATTTATTTAGCGCGTTATATTCGATCCGATGAAAAAACATGAAAAATAATAATCCAACACTTGATACAGCCGCCACGATTCGTAAAAAACTCTATCAATCACTCGCACCTACATTTTTAGATGTCATTGATGAAGGCGATCAACACATAGGCCATGCGAACGAAGGCGCCGGCCATTTTTCAGTACGAATCTCCTCACCTTTATTTAAAAACAAACCCTTAGTTGAATGTCATCGGCTGGTTTATACTGCATTGGGTGATACCATGCGTACCGAAATCCATGCTTTAAAAATAGATATCACCACGTCTGAGTCGTAATGTTCACAGTTGTAATGTTCTAAAATGATGATTTAATAACGCGTGATCATTATTTGGTTTATTTAAATTTAAAATCGCACTAAACCTATCCGGATAGGTTATGACTGTCTCATTTTGATACTGAGCAGAAAAAGAGCATAGCTTACCCACATCACAAAAATTCTTAGGCTTAAATTGAATAAAATTTTCATGGAGCTCAGTTTCGTTACTACAAATATCTAATTCATCTTTTGTTTGAAATGTTATTAATAAGGGGCAATTAGTTTTAATTAAACAGGGAAATATTTGATCGACTATTTTACAAAAAGTACGCTGCCTATTGTTGTGCTTTGTAAAATCAGGATTACGCAAAATTCCCAAGTCAATGGGTTCAAGAGCTACTTTATTAGTTATTTCATCGAGATTAGAAGCATCTGCACAGATAAATTTTACATTTTTGAAGTCCCTATATCGATTTTTGTTATCATCAATTACATCCCTGTTATTGTCTATACCAATGTAATTAACTTTTTTATTTTGATATTGAAAGTACATGATCAGTGGTATTATTTCTGTAGAGATACCACACGCTAAACTCAGAATGGTAAACGTATTTTGATGATTGTTTTCTGGCGGAAAAAACTCGGATAGTTTTAATGAGCTTATAATAAAATGAAAAGCAGTTGCTGATGCCAATTCGCCCTCAAGTTCCTCAGATGAGGTAATTTTCGTGCATTCTATCTTTAATAGTTCGTTTACTAATGTAAAATAGCAAGAAATTTTTTCTCTTAATTCTTGGGGCAAAGTAGATCGATCCACATTAACATGCAAATCTTGTAAAAAATCATGCGGTATCTTTCCACATTTATTTTTTATAAGGTGACTCGCGCCCGATTGGATTAACAAGCGAATGGTTTCATTATATGCTTCAGAATAGCCACCATGGTTTTCTTTCGCATTAAAACAGGCCCAATGCAACGCGGTATTCCCATTGGAACTTTGAGCATTGATATTAAAGCATGAATTTTTTTTATTTTTATTTTTATTTAAAATTTCTTGAACCGCATTAAACTCGCCATCCGCTGCATATCTACGTAATAGGTATTCTTCATTATTTTTTAAATCCTTTTTTTTTAAATTATTTTTAAACACACTTTACCTTCCTTTGTTTTTTTGTAAAATTAATAATATTTCATATTTACTTAAAATTTTTATCGTGATTTATAGAAATGGTTCCGCTATTAATAAAAAATTATATATTCTCAAGATAATTGTAATTGCATCACTTTAAACCGTCAACTTCAAATATTACGATTACAGCTTTCTTTATTAAAGAAAGAAAATTTTATTTTTTATTTTCATTGAAAAACAATTAAATTTTAACGATTATTTTTTTAAAAATTAATTTATATCTCAAAGGTGAAAATAGTTTGGATGGTAGTAATTAAAGTGTATACATTATTTGCTGTGTCGCTAACATCAACTTATTTTCGTCAAATTGATTTTCCCTGTTACCTTCTTCTTGATAAAAACGATAAAGATTTTTTTTATATCTTGCCGAAATAAAAATCGGTTTATTTTTTACTTCGGCACCCACGATTAATCTCAACAAATCGTCATAGTCCATTTTATTGGTGTTAAGAAATAAAAGCGTCTTCAATGGGTGATATTCTGGAAGGTTTAAATAATTCAAGCACGCTCTAGCGGAACGAGTCTGACCATTATTTAATCCATAGCGATTCATTAAACTGACGCCAATAAAATTTTTTAATAAATTCTTTATATGATCGCTACTTATTTCTAGTTGTGGTTCTTTCGCATTCAATTGTTGTAAACTTAACATGATCGTTTGTTTCTGCGATTTATTCGCTCGCCATCCCATATGCCGGATGACGGTTTGCATAAAACATTTCGCAAGATTAAACAATAGCATGTTTTTTTCTTTTTGGATGTCGACAAACTGTTGTTGCAGTTGGGTCAATTCTTTTTCTGACGCTTGTTTAATCGTCTTTTTTTCATATATTAAGCTTTGTATTTGCTCTTCTAAATGGTGTAATCGAGTAATCGTTTTGTCTTCAGCCTGTTGTTTTTCATGAGATAAAGCTAACTGTTCGTGGTAAGTTTCTAAACCTTTGATGGCATTGATCTTCTGGTTCATTCTCACTTTGAATTGAGGGATTTCTTGGAAATAATGATCAAATAATTGATCAAAGTCTTGTTGCTTTGCCCCACCCGATGAATTCAGAATATGCTTAATAAAAGCAAGGATTTTTTTTCTGCTTAGTAAACTTAGCAAACATTTACATTTTTCAAAGTTAGTTTTAATTAAATTAAAAGTTTCTTCTGTGATAAAGTTCCAAAGGCTATCATAATAAGTAAAAGGAAGCACACTTAAACCTCGATAATCTTTTTGATAAATTTCTGGTAAAGGTGGTTTTTTGCCAAAAAAATCTCCTCCCGACGCGCTATAACACTTATCACTTACGCGTAAATCATGTTCACCGCCGTATTGATCCGGTTTTCCTGGAGCGGATTGTTCTATACCGAGCAATAAACCAGATGACTTCTGTGTTTCACCTTGATAAAAGTTAATATATAAATGCCCATGTTCGCCATTATTCTGGATCATCTTTTTGGAAGCAAAATGTTGATTGCCTACACCACCCAACGCTAAATCGAAACCATAATGTTCCGCTATATCTAATTTATTTGATGTATGTTCCTGCATAAACTCCGAACAGGATGTCATTAAGCCTGTGACGGAATTGTACGCAAAGTTAATCGTGGCTTGTCCGATATTAATTTTTTCTTCTTTTAAACACTTATAGATAAAGGGATTGGTGGTGTTGTCATTATTATCAATCCTTTCTGCTTCTGTTAAGACGCTAATACCGTGTGTTGCTGCATAACGCCAGCTATTCTTATCAATAATCAGCCAATCCATTATTTGGCGTGCTAGTTCACTAGGAAATTCAATTAATACTCGACTACCATGTAATAGAATAGCGGCTATGGGAAAATGCGTTAACGTCGTGTTGGTTTTGAAATAGTTGTTTAACGTATCGAAGGGGTAAAAACATTGATCTGAGCTGTGCCGATAACAAACTTGACCAAAAAATAAAAGCAGCATACTTTTTAATAACCTATCCGCTTTTAGTTTATCTTGCTCGGATAAGCCGTAGTCAACAATCGCTAAACTCATGAATTCAATATCGCGCTTAAATTGGTTATCTAAGCTATCATTTCCAAAACGGATATGATTGAGTGCTTCATGTCTCAATTGAGTAATTTCACCTTCTTGTAAAATTACAAAACTATCATCCTGGTTTTCCTTAGTCATAGCAGCTCACTCCTTTTTATTAATATTTTATTGAGTTAAACGTTATTTTCGGGTGCTTAGTCACTAGAAAAAATTTCTATTAAGCTCTAAGCAGCCTCATTTAAGTCACCACCACTGAGGATAACTCTGGATCTTTACGATAATTAAGCAGGATTTCCTCTGCAATTTGCTCAATAATTCCTAGGCTAGAATCTTCAGTAATGACACCGTAATCCTCTTTTATGGCAGCTAAACGTCTTTCGACCAATTTTTTAATACTCCCATTGGGAAATAAACGGGCTAATATACGTCGCGCTTCTACCGGCCCCAAATTATGATAAAGCCGATTACGTAAACTTACGTCTTCTACCGTCGTACTAAACGCCCATAATTCGATAGGACCTAGCGTTAATGTTAACAATTGGGTATTCATCCCTTCTTTTGTCGCAAATTGCGCTAAGAAGGTAGCGCCGCCTTCACGTGGACCATGCACACGTGTTCGCAATGCAATTTTAGCGGTAGGGGACAAACCAAAGGTTTCTACTGATTTCTCAATGGATTGTGCAGGACCGGCATCCATAATATAAATCGACGTGGCGAACTCTACCATCACTTCATCAAAATCATCTAGCGATTGAGAAAGTAAAGCAATCTGGACATTCCATTTGCGGCCTTCACGCATATCCACGATCACTTGATCACGAACGGCTTTGGCTTTTGAGGTCCGATGAAATTCATCAAAGACTATACGCTTAGGGTCATCGCGCAATTCTGCAATACGTTGTTTGTGGTAGTCACGATATTGGCTGGCAATATCATTTAAATTTTCTTCACTCAAATAATAATTTCGCGCGAGTATATAACGTGCCAGCATATACATAACAGCGGTTTGTCTATCTGCTGCATCACCACCGCTTTTTGCCACCTCATCCAAATCTAATGAGACTATCCTTGCTTCACCCAAATCAAAACGCGTCACGCGTGATAAAATCGGATATTCTCGAATCGCACTGGAAATCATCCGTGCAAAGGCATTAATTAAACTTTCGCCAGTCGGCGCGGTTATTTTCCCATACAAATCTTCTATGATAGGCGTGCGACATATAGCGGCTGCATCGGCAAGTAAAGGCATTGCATAGCGTTGTGCCAACATAGCTTCATGTGGAAAACCTGAAATAAACAACGCATCCGTCACTTCCCACCAAGTCGTACGCTGATCCGCAATAAAACCCATTTCCTCTAGAATTCCATCCACTAAGGGTTCAATACCCGAAGTATACGGATAAGGCAGCCCCTCATCAGAAAGACTTTTGTAAAGTTCATCGATAACCAAACCCGCCATATCAGAAATAGCATCGTAAGGTTTAACTGCACCTAACGGCGTAGTTAATAAAGTTAAAAAATTAACTAAAAAGCTACGCTCTTGTGGTGTTGGGTAACGACAACCCAATTGCGTATCAAATGGATTAATCGAATAATCCGCTGTCATGCGCAAACGGTGATACGCCACCCAATGTCGATTCGCCACCGGTAATGCTTCGCGTAATAAAGAAATCAACCCGCTACTTGAAGGGCCGATATCAATAATGGCAATACGTGGTAAACGTTGTAAACCACCCGCCAAACAAAGCGCTAAATTTAATGTATTGGATAGTACTGATTTTCCTGAGCCAGGACGCGCGTAAATCAGATCGATCCAGGTGGTTTGTTCACTTGAACCGGGCTGAAATGGCCAAGGCTTACCATCAGGACTCCGAAATAATTGGGCACCCGTCTTCCATGGCGACGCTGGTCGTGTAATTGGTAACATATAAACGACCTGAGAAAAAGGCAGTATGGTTGGTGTGGCAACACTTTCTGCGGATATACCTAGCAGCGTTGAAGCAAGTCCACCAAAGGGATCACCAGAAACCTCAGAGACATCACAGGAACCCCAACCTTCGATGGCTTTAGCTAATTCTGCCGCGCGAGTACGTAATAAACCTATTTGTCCCTCGGGCGCCCAGGTGCATGCCGCTACGCGTAATCTCACTACCGCATCATCTGTATTAATCGCCACATATTGCAACAAATTATTGGCATCACTCAGCAAGCGATTTTGCGCTGAAGAAAAACTTAATATAGAAGCCAATGTCGATCGTAATTTAATAGTACGCAAGCCATCACTTTCTACAAAGAAAGAAATCCGCCATGGAATTCTTGCAGATAAAGTACGTTGCAATAAGGCATTGAAAGTTTTTATCTCCTTGGGTAAAAGATCAATAAAAACACAAGAATAAATTTTATCGCCAAAGCGTACGGTCCTTAAATCTAAATTCTCGGCATCACGGGGTAATACTTGGCGTGCTAAAGAGGGCCATAAAATATCAGAAATCGTATTGCGTGATCGGTCATATTCTTTCAGTGATATTTTATCGCCTGGTAATGCGGGGCGCCAATTTTTATCGGTAAAAGCAGGATCAGCTACTGAGCGAATCGCATGCAGTGCATCATGGACTTCTAATAAATTGGCCGCAATATTTAAATCCGCTAAATCATGGCGTATCGAACGGATAAATGCATCATGCGTATCACGCAAATCGGGTATGGCCGCAATGACATTTTGCGTCAACGTGGAAGGAGGAATTTTTTTTTCGCGAATAAATTTTAATTTATCTTTAGTGGAGCGCTGATGTTGTTCCGTGGTTAAGCTAGTCGGTCGTGTCCAACAAACAAAATAAACACTTTCAGAGGCACAATGCTTCGCGAGAAAATTAACTCGTTCAGCAAATAAATCATTTAACTCTAAATTTAATCGTTGACTGGTTTGCTTCCCTGGTTCTAAAATTTCTTTTATTAGGTCAGAAACAACTTGTCTATCATATTGAAATAAAACCTGCAGCGCATGACCCGAACGTGAAAGCGCAATTTGCAACGTTTGTGTTAACCCTTCGTGCAAACGCTGAAATTCAGTCGTTCCTATGAGTTGTGTCACACCTAAAATCTGAATGACCGAAATAAGCGAGCCATCATGGGCAACGAGCACACTAGGGCTATCGGCAGTTTCTAAATCGCAATAGGACTCCACTGTCTGCTTAAGTGATGTGCTCAACCAGGCAAGGAAAGAATCTATTCCATCTAAAAATGAATTTAGAAATTTAGCCATGCAAATTTTTTTATTGTAAAATAGTTGTTATTGAACGTGACCAATCTGTACTTTGATACCTAAATCCTGCTCGTGAAGGTAATAAGCGAATAGCGCTAAAAATTTTCTTGTCTAGTAAACTCTTATTTTCTGACTCAATGATAAGTTGGCCGAAAACAGCCGGTTCCTGCAATTGCGCACCCCATTCGTCTTCTATCACTTGAGCACGTAACTTTAAATTTCGATACGCATTTTGCGCTGTCTCTTTATACTTGGTTTCATTATTCATTGCTGTAAACAATAAATGACAAAAACCATTTAAATGATTTTGCGATACTTCGGGTAAATAAATTAAAATGCCTCCACCATACGTTTCGACCGATTCTAAAAAAAAGCATTGTGTGCATAAACTACAAGCGGTTACTAAATTAGACATTTTATTGTTATGATAATTTTGATCCAAGTTAATTATTTCTTGATGTTTTTTTGATTGTAAACCACAAAATTTACAAGCGAACTCATCACGTTGCCAAATTTTTTGACTAAATTCCTCAAAGCGCCGATCTAATTTACGTTGCATAAAAAGACGCCAGCCATGTGGATTTACATTTAATTTAATGGGATACATCGTTTAGGGGCCCGGCAACCCAGTCGTACCCGAAATTCCAGCTGCACCACTGGTCCCGCCAAAAATCGTATAACCGGCAATAATAAAGATATGGGGTAAAAAAATTAAAGCGGACCCGACAAATAATAAAGCAATCGGTGTTCCTATTGGAATTTGCGTAGGATTATCTTTATGTGCTTTAAACTTCAGCATCGAAGCCATAACAAAACCGATCCCAGCCATATACGCACCCGCGGTAATCAGCTTGGCTAAACCTTCAAATGATTTTGTAATCGTTAAGGCCATATCCCCTAATGTCATCACGCCATCGGCTTTACTCACTGCTGCATAACCTAAGGTAGTCAACATCACCGTTACTACGGATAGACAGCGCTGGACACTTAACCTTTTAAGCAAAACCATTTTTTTATTTTTCATGCATTTTTAAATCCTTAAATCATTCACCTACTTTAAAACACTAAATGGTAACTTTAGCATGACCTATTTCGAAGTAATTTCTGGATAGATTCTTCGGCCTTAAATTTTTGTCTGCGTTGCTGCTTAACTCTCAAGCTTCATATAATTATTATAAACTTCCTGAAAGCCCTGTCGTACCACTAACACCCCCTGCGCCACTGGTTCCACCAAAAATCGTGTACCCGGCAATACGGAATATATTCGGGAGGAAGATTAATGCGGCACCAATAAACAATAAAGCAATCGGTGTTCCAATAGGGATTTGTGTAGGATTATCTTTATGTGCTTTAAACTTCAGCATCGAAGCCATACAAAAACCAATACCCGCCATATAAGCCCCTGCCGTAATCAATTTAGCCAGTTGACCAAAAGAACCCGTAATCGTGCTAGCCACCTTGCCTAAATTATCATCTGTATCCGCAGCTAACGCTAAACTGGTATAAAAATAGACGCTCATCCACAAGGGCAATTGAGCTAAACTAGATACGCTGCGTCGAATCCGCTTAGCTTTTAGGAATTTATTCTTCATTTTACATTCTCCAAACATTCTCTATTTATAATAATGATCCACTCTAACTTATACCAAAACTGGCTTGTAACATTTCCTTTGTGCCTTCGATATTAATTGCTAAAAGCCCAGCAACAATATGTGTAACCGCTTTGCCCATCGTACTCCTCCCATTAGGATTAGATACATGGGTAAGACTCACCCAGCCTTTTATAAACGAGATAGTACCTATTAATTGAATAAAGCGCAAAACTGCCTGTGAGGCTAAGAACGTTGATAGACTACTCGCTGGCTCATAACTCATTGGATCCGTCACGCTGGTGGTCGCAAAAGTCGTTAACAGCATACTTTTAAAAGCAGTCGGTGCATACAGCAGTGCCGTGCCCGCAAAAAAGACCATCATAGTCGCTTTAAAGTTAGTTTGCACAGACATCATGGTGCGTAAATCACCGTAAACCTTTAATTGATATACTCCGCGAAAAATAAAAGCGATACCCATCAAATAAGCCAACGCGGTAATAAGACGGTAAATATTAGGAAATTGATTCGACACGGTGAGCAACATACTTTCAACATGAGCATAATGCACCCCACTGCAACCACTTAGAAACAAACAAGCTAGCAAGAATAAAGCAGGTCTCCAGGATTTCTTGATAAGATTGTTGTCACGGAATAAGTGCATGATTAATTACCTATCATCTGGGTTATAACCAATGATGGCTCCAGAACTCAAAGTAATAATTCCCTGATTAGGATCTATTGCGGTTATAACACCATATCCCGCTAATTTATCTCCCCTACCTAAAGTAAGCGTTGAACCATCCTGTAAGGTTAACCACACACGACCCGGTATGATTGCACGCACATAATAAATGGGTTTAGGTGCTAATTTTTTTCTTTCGCTTAGTTTAGTTTTAGCTTTTTGCTGTTTTTGAAAAAAAGCTTCTTGTTGAGTCCGTAATAGTTGAGTTTGTTCATTCATATCGATTAATCGCACATTGAGATCCGCTAAAGTTGATTTAATATCGCTTAATTCCGAATCAAAATCTTGGACATGCGATTGTAACTCACGCTGTTCTTTTTCAATATGATTAAACCGATTATCGAGCGCCATGTTAGCTTGCACGGCGGCTGGGATCGGCACAGCGGAATTTGGTACTTTTGCGACGGTTTTAGGTTTCGATACAACCTGCCTATGAATTAATTTATCCACTATTTTATAAATACCTAAACTTGTAAAAATAATAAATATAATTAAAAAAATATGATGACGTTGGGTCTTTTCCAAAATAGCCGATGCTGGATCTTTACTGGTTGTCCCCGAAAAATGTGGCGCTGATTCTGTTGAATCCTGAAGCTTGTATTCTTCATCAGAATTATAGTTTTTCTTATCCATTATCCCCTCATTTTACTGTGAATAGTTGTCTGTGACTGTATTAAGCATAAAAATTAACTCGTTGGTAATGCGGGTAAATCAGAAAGAAATAATATACCCACCGGTGTTCCAGAAAAAACCTTCACTGTCGGTGGCGTATTGAATAGGCTTCTTAATGCTGACGCATATTGCTGACCCACTTGACCTAAACCAACAAAAGCTCTCTCACGTGGCGATAGATTAATCGGTTGATTAGTTGGGTTAATAACCACCGCACCGGCATAAGTGTTACCATAATCTAAAAAGGATTGACCATAACCTTGGAGAAAAGCAGAAGCAAATAAAGTCCCATAACGTAACCAATAGTGATTATTGGTATCGCTGGATAAAGCGGTACGCGCGGTATTCTCATCAATAGCAACGGTACTAATCGGAACACTTTCGGATAATTTGGGTAGGGTTAAGGTATTAAAGGAAAGTAAAACCTTTTGACCTTGATTGCTTAATGCACCCATTAAACGGGCGCCTTTAAATTTGCCTTGTACAATCTCTGCAAGTACCGGTCCTGGCTCATCACTATTGACTGCCGTTAATAGTACCGCATACATAATAGTCCCTGCTTTTACGGCAGGCGCTTTGGTGTTTGCTTCTCCAGACAATGTACCCGTTAAACCATTCCCCAGTCGATTTAACTCCGGCATTCCTGCTACATATTGCTGATTGGGCGAAGTCCAAGCCGCAAAAAGCTGACTTGCTTGTGTACTCATCGAAGTTTGCATTTGTTGTTGTAATTGATCGGCTTTTTGGGCTGAAATTTGTTGCGCTTGTCTATCTAAAATGCTCCGTAATTCTGGATTAGGGTTACTCGCCGTGTCAGAGAGTAAACTAACAGCAGCATGGGTTGCTGTCTCATTATTGTTTGTTACTGACGCCGTATTTCTGTGGGGTGGTGTAATACTACCAATAGGATTACTTTGTGCATCGCGCACAACTCCACCCGCGCCTAATTTCCCTAAGGCTTTACCTTGTACGTCTCTAAGCAGGCCATCGTTACCTACACTTCCCACTAAATGGCCTTGACTATCATAAACAGGCGTACCGGGTGCAGTTGCGCCGAGTTTTCCTATAATTTCATCATGTAATCCGCGTACCAAACCATCACTATCTAACTTACCAATCACCTTTCCCTGTGTATTACGAACTTCAGCATCACTATCAAGCGTCCCTATTAATTTACCCTGATGATTGTAAACAGGTGTACCTGGAATAGCATGTCTTTTTTCATGTGTTCCTTTTAAGTAAGCATGACCAATAATTTTACCGGCTGAATTACGCACAATTCCGTTTGCATCGACTTCACCCATCACATTTCCTGCGGCATCTCTTAACTTACCATCGGCACCAAGCGTACCCAGCAAATGACCTTCGGAATCATAAACAGGAGCACCTATCATGTTAACACCCGTTTTACCGATAATATCGCCCTCAGAATTACGAACAGTGCCATCCGCATCGACTTCACCAATAATATGACCGTTGGCATCTCTTAATTTACCATCGGCATCCACCGTACCGATCAGATGGCCTTTTTTACCATAGGCTGGAATAACAATGCTGGCTTTGGGAACAACCACTTTACCAATCACTGCCCCTTTTAGATTACGTACAATACCATCAGGGCCCACTATGCCTATCACACGACCTTTTGCATCCCTGACTTTTCCATCTCGATCTACCGTACCTATTAACCGACCCGCCAGATCATAAATAGGATCGCCCATCGCCGGGACTGCAGCACTACCGATAACCGTTCCATCTTCTGATCGGACTAAACCATCAGGACCTACTTGGCCGATAATTTGTCCATTCCTATCTCGTACCTTACCATCCATACCAAGATGACCAATAACTTTTCCTTGTGCGTTATAAATTAATGTTCCCGATTTTAATTGACTCGGTTGCAGAGATAAACTGGCCGCTGTCGACTGTATACCCGCACATGCCATATATTTTGCGCAGGCCTCACACGGTGAACTGACCATTGGGCAAGGTAAACCACCATTTTGATTAAACTGATTAGAGTCGAGTAAAGTGGGGATAGAACTCGCACCCGTTTTTTCAGCGATAGCCGCTTGTTCAAGATTTTGTTGGGCTTGCAAACGTTGGTAATCCGCGGGGGGTGATTGCTTTAATCCACCAGGAACTGATTCAATATTGGGGGACCCTTTCAGCTGTATCGAAGTATCTTCGACGGATGTTTTTTTATTCGTAAAATGCATAAATCCATATAAAAAACCAAATACAAGGATGCACGCTGTTACTAGAATAATGCTACGTGTACGGATATTTTTAAATAAATTGGCAATATTTTGCAATTGAAGTTTCATAAATTTTTTTAAAATCCTTCAACTTTTAATTGGATAGACTGTCCATCTTCAAAACCCAAAATAAGGGGTGTTTTGGGCATTTCATAGGCCTTCATGCCATCTGGACTCGACATCGTAGCAATCCAGGCGGGTGAAATTAAGGTTA
Source organism: Candidatus Rickettsiella isopodorum (assembly GCF_001881495.1). Lineage (NCBI taxonomy): Bacteria > Pseudomonadati > Pseudomonadota > Gammaproteobacteria > Legionellales > Coxiellaceae > Rickettsiella > Candidatus Rickettsiella isopodorum. Next base: position 221,209 of record NZ_LUKY01000032.1, read on the forward strand.
AACGTGTTCGCAAATAAAGATGATCACCCGCCAACCAAGCTTGAGCAAGGCCTCCTGAAATTTTTAATGCGGTATTTCCTGGGGGTGGAACACCTTCTAAGATATTTAATAAGGCTGGATCAGCGCTTTGCGGTAGATTTCTTCCTAAGAGTGCTTTTGCATTAGGACCATTGCCAGGAACACGTAAATCCACTCGGTAATCTACCGCTTTTTGACCCGAAATCAGTGTCACCATCACCGGTGTTTCTAAACCACGTAACTGTACCGCAAGATTTCCAACGTTATATAAGGAAGTCGCTTGTATCATCAACAAATTACTTTTTTTATCCCATTGGATATTAAATGCTTGTGGATTACCAATATCATAATTGTCCACAGGCCAGGATTGACCGGTTGAGTCAAGAAACGCGAGTGTCGTCACATAACCTTCGGCTAAACGGATAACCGTCGGTGTCGCACCAGGTTCTAACTTCACATATTGAGATGAAATAGTAGGCCGCGGTGGCGTGCCAGGTGTTGTAGCAGCAGCCGCTTGGGTTTGATTAAAAAGTCCTCTTAAGCGTTTTATTTGTTCCGGCGACATCGGTAACATCGTTTGCGCCATCGACCCAAATGCCGCTTTATTAAGGGATTGTATCGAAACAGACGCTTTATCGTTATCAGCACTTGCCTCTACTGAATTGCTAGCGGAAGAAGAATCTTGTTTAGCTGAATTTTCTGCCGCTGCAAACGACACCGCCGAAATGCTGATTAAGACTATCAGTGCTAAAAAGTTAAAAATAGTGCGAAACTTTCTTTTTTGATCAGTAAAAAAATACATACTTGTTAACCGGTTATTCCCCCGCCTCCCGATACAATAAATTGCGCAATACCGATACCACGTGGCGATGTTAACGTCGAAACTCGAACGATTAACATCGTGACTGTCACGGCTTGTTGAGAAAACTGACTGGCGCTTTGGAAAGTAATGAGCATCGGAATTTGCACTTTCCAAGTATAACGACCTGCTAATAAACCTTGTTCTAATATGACTGGAACACCTGTCGCCACAGCCGAGACAATTAATTTTTTACTAATCACGGCTTGCAAATTATTCGAACTTTTTATCGCCGAAAAAAACATTTGTTTTCCTTCTGGCGTAAAATAATCAGCCGCTTGTTGTAGCGCTTGTCGATAATTAACGAAGTTATAACTATAGGCTGCCGTTGCTGCGGTATTAGACCATTCCAATACGGCAGCATTGCTTAAATTCGGTTGCGAAAAAGGCACCAAAGGAACAACACGACCATCACTACTGGTTGCAAAATAACGGGGTGCCGGCGGATGTGTCACGATATAAAATAAGGCGCCCGCTAAAATTAATATAACAAAAAAACTAAACATTAAAGCGGCGACAACTTTTCTATAATTATCCCGATAAAATTCGTTACGTAACTTAACGACTTGTAGGGCATCTTCTTTCATGGTCATCTCAATTTTAAAATTATTTTTATTAAATTAAGTACGCATATCGCTTGAGGATTCGAATGAAACTAAACGTGTTAACTTTCCGTCTTGAGAACTTGCATAAAAATCAGGTGTAGGAGAAAAGACAGTTAAATAAATGACTAGTGCACTTAATATCAAAATTATAAATAAAGTGAGTAACAGCGCACTACAAACACGGTTGTAATTATCCCGATAAAAACCTTTACGCGATTTAAGCAACTCAATTCGATTCCCCACTATGACCTCTTTTTGTCTAATTTGGTCTTATTTCAACGAACTATAACTCAATACTAGGCGAAAAAGCTAGTTTTAAATACATCATTTAATTTCCCAAAAAAAGGTTTTTTAGGGTTGTTTATCGTTTCATTTCCTAAATTTTATTAGCCCCCTCGCTTCTTTTTTTCACTCGCTATCTTCAGGACGCAAATGGCGCGTTCTAATCTCAGTTGACAAAATTTTCGGTTGATCGCCATCAAATCTCACTCCTCGCTCATCGCTTTGGTCTCCTCTATCCCAAGCTCGAGCGACAATAATTCGTACATTCAAACCCTGTTCTAATAGATAATTTTGGATAGTTATAGCTTGTTGTCTCGCTAAATCTGAGGTTTCATACTGTAAATCTCCTGTCGGATTAAATGTCAGCACATCAATTCCTAAATTTTTTCGTTGGTTGAGCAAGGTGACTAGTCGGTTTAATGTAGGATAAGCACTAACTTTTAATTTAGAAGTATTCTTAATGAAAAAACGGGAATTAGGGAGAGTTAATCGCAACTCATCTCCTACTTCAAGTCTACGCACACCTTCTTTGCTAATAGCATTTAATAAATTAGCCTGTTGCGCAGCTGGGCTTAGTGATTTTTTAGGCGTGCTCGTACAAGCTGAAAGCAACAAAAAAATAAATAATAAAAAAATTCGATTTTTCATACATTAACTCGACTATGCATCTGACTTTTCCTCACGGGAGACCCGTTCTTTCTTAATAGCTAACAACAATTTATTCACATCTTTAGCCAGCTCTGCTCCTGGTAATATAGGATGAAGTGCCGGTGGATAATGGGTTGCTAACGCCATATCTTGAACAATTTCCGCAGCGATACTATTGGCATGTTTTTCAAATTTACCGGATACTTTTTCTATCACCGCTACTAATTTTTGTGTTATCGATCGTTTTAAAAATGCCGCGTTAAATTGATCCGGATTATCCACCGTCATCAAACTCGCTAATTGCGGTGTGACGGTTAATGGGGTGAACACATTTAATTCATTGTCAGGTAATGTTTCTTCTGTCTCAATGACTGTTTCTTCTTTACTGGCCTCTATAGGTTGATCTAAAACTAATAAAGCAGGCACTGCTGCTTTAATAGGATTGAGTTCAGGATGTTCGGATAAAGTTTGTGCCAACCTAGTAATAATGGTTGATTCATCAAGTTTAGTCAGTGAAAATTGTGCTTTGTCTGTCACTTTCCGAAAGTTTTGTAGGCGTGATTGCAAATCTAACAAATAGCGATTAGTTGGCAGACCTACTTTTAAAAATTGATTCAGTCTCATGCGGGCCACTGGACGTGGATTCGCATAAAATAATCGTGCGCGAATAATCTTAGATTTAAATAAAATGTGTGCTTCTCCTTCACGCTGTTCTTTTAAATCAAGTAAATCGATACGTGCCCGCTTTTCTGAAGAAGCGCTACGTGTATCCGCATAATTATTCATCACACTTTCAGCGCGGGTTTGAAAAGCATCTACTTTAGTAACCCAAGCCTCGCCTGCACTTTTTGAAAAAAAGTCCCACGTTTCTAATGGATCTTCCAATTTCATACAAAGTTTAATATTACAGTTTGCCCCTATCGATGCCGCTTCTTCTTTAGACGCTTTTTGAAAAGCGGGCAAATCTTGTCCTGCAAAAACGATGGAAAACCCTAATGAACGGGCTTGAGCAGGAACGACAGCAAACCCAGGGACTGCGTAATAGCCATATTCATCGAGCACACACAAGTAAGGCGTTAAAGAGTTAGTAGGCTTACGCTCAATAATATCTCGGTAATCCCCTTCGACTTCCTCCCCTAAACCCGCGGCTAACATTGCTTTTAAAGAAGCAATGATCACTTTACCTAGATTAGATAATTCATCCGGTGATTTTTCAAAAGCAGGCAATAAGACCAACAGAATGCGGCGATTGAGTACGACGTCTTTTAAATCCACTTCTGCCAAATTCGTTCGTAAAATATGGCCATAGGTATCGGCTAAGGAACCAAAAACACGCGTTAACTGCATGGTAATAAATCCATGTTGCTCCAAAACTTGTGAAACTTGTTTTCCTTTTTTGGATTTATCATAGCCAGGCAAGTTAATCAGATAATTAGTAATCGGTTCCAATACAACTTCAGGAACATCAATTAAGCTCAAAGGTTCTTGACCATCACGTGGAAATATTTTATCGATAACGATATTTTCTACTCGTGTTAACTCAAAATAATTACGTACCACATTAACATCTAATAGAATTCCACCTTGATCACGGATATAAACTAATAATTTCATTAACGCTTCAACAAATACGATGGCTCTACCTTTCCACATATCACCATCCGGTGTATTACTACTCGCATCCATTAAGCTGACGACCAACTGAGATAACATACTCGAAGAGCCATTAGCAAAAGGATTCATCGTATTTGACAACCGTTTTTCTTGTGGTCCAACAATATCCCGCGCACCAGTCATAAAATTGACTACAAGAATATCGTCTTCACGACCCATGGAACGTGCCATCGAGAAAACTTTAGCAAATAAGCTGTTATCTCCTTTGCCATCCACGTAAATAAATCCACTGCCCTGTACCAATGCATTAAAGGCTAAGGATATTAACGCTTCAGTTTTACCACTTCCGGTAGAACCAAAGATCAAACAGTGTGTCCGCATGTCATCGTTGCTAAACCATAACTCTTCGCCGCTAGATATTTCATTACCAAACAAGCAAATACCGCGTGCTTTTTGTGGTTTATTCGTTCCGGCTTTTAAATCATTATGGTCTAATTGATGTGAACGTTGTGGCATCCGAAACGGTAAGCTGGTTTTACGTGTATACGCATAAAAAAACGACAGGATACCCAGTAGAAAGATAAGATCGGCAATTGCTGGAATAAAAAAAGCACCTGAAGCGAAACCTACTAATAAAATCGTAACGGCCTGAGGATTTTTGAAAAAATCGACAAAACGCTGAGAGAGCGTACGCGTATCTCGTAATAATCGACGCGGATCTTGTTCGTGTTTTTGTTCTAAACCACGTGCTATCGCTACCATACCTTACTCAACTCTAATATATTATTTGAAGCAAAGTTTTCTTAATCTATGTTTAACCTGATCCAAGAACATTTTACACGTCTTCAGCATCAGGAATATAAAGTATGTCTTTAATCGCGGCTTCCAAACCATTCACTGCTTCTTCTACCATAGGAACCATCAGTCTTCTACCCATCGCACGTTCAACATTCCAGTGTGCAAAGGGTCCGCTCACTTCTGAAAAAGCGGTTTGACGACCGACTGAATTTAACATAAACCACAATAATCGATCCGTGGGTTTAAGCCACAAAAAATCTGCACTCGCCAAAACACCTTCTTTTCTTGCTAATTCTAACATCGAGGCCATGACTGTTAAAACATAAGCATGACTATACATCACACGTTGAACTAGTTTATTATTTTTATGTTTTTCTAATAAGGCATCCACGCCCGAAAAATCAAGCCGCCCGCTAGTTGTCGACTCTGCAATTTGTAATAATAATTTCAATGCACCATCGCGATCACGATTGGCTCTGGCAGCAAAGACAGCAAACAATGCCTTAGTCGCTGGTTTTAAGTAGTGAATACCTTGCCAATACTCGCCACATTGCATGACAAATACGTGGTGTGCCGCCTCTCTTTTTATACTCACTGTCCGTTGATTATGTTTCTTTGCTGCCATAGTCATGGAGGAAATGATTTTTTCTTCGTGTAATAATTTATATTTTTTGGCAAATTGCATCGGTGATAATGCCATCGCCCAAGGACCTTTATCAATATCTTCCTTAACTAAATCAAGTTTAATGACCGGGGAAATTTGTGGCCAATTTTTCCTTTCTGCTGCTGCGAGCGTGTCCATATTATAAAGTTTTTTAAATTGTAGATTAATATGACTAAAATAAATAATTAACGCTAATGCGACGAGGATCACAATAATCGGATAACGTAAATAATTACCAACCTCACGACTGATATCTAACAGTTGTGGAAAAGGTATTTGCGCGGGAATTAGATGGTGAATACTTACCGGAAGTTGCGCCATAGAAGGCAAGACGAATGCAATTAAACGCGACTCCCAAAATTTAATTTGTAATATAAAAGCAACAATTTGAGTATGAAAAAAAGCCCAAAACAACCATCCTAAAAGAAAGACACATAAAATAATCCATAATGGAGCAAGTGAGTTATCTCCGGATTGCTGTTGTTGTGCGGGAGCGGCCATAATAATTATTTATTTTTTTGTATACTCTTCATAATTGAATTTATGCCTGTGCTGCCTCAACCCACAATCCTGTTCGCGACACTTGACAAACACTCAATTGCTGTGAATATTTTTTTACATTCAATTCTGTTTTACTAAAAAATTTCTAACCACTTTATATTCCCCGGTGGCATGCACTAAACGAATAATATTCTTTAATTGAATCGCCGATGCACGCAAGCTAACTAATTTGCGTCCTTCGCGATCGGTACGTACTTGTTCCGCTGTGTCATTTAGAATAGCATCACTATGCACTTTAACCACGGCGTAAGCATGATTTAAATTTCTATCATTTAAACGAATCGCTGCTCGAACGTCCGTTTCATTGTAATAAATGGGTCTTCCCATGGTATAATTTTCTAAAGAGAAAACGACTTCTTGCCATTTGTTTATATTGTCACCTTGAGATTGATAAAGGGCAATATACACTTCGGTATGTTCAGCACTATTCGCTGCCAACAAATCCTTCGTAAGTTGCTCATGGTGCTGTTCTAGACCGACTCTAGTGACAAAATCATCGCGTAACTCTTCTAATTTTTTCTTAATCCCTTTTAAAAATAAATTAGCTTGCCATGGACCCGCCGCTATCCCTTCCTCTAATATTTTCTTTATTTCTAAAGCAGCTTGAATTTCTTGCTCAGTCTGAAGCATAAATTAAGCCCCTAATTTTCATCAGCAACAATTAAAAGTTCGCTTAGAGGTAGCTTCTGCGTTTGTTGTTTCGATTTTTTGATAAATAGCCTTTAAATAAGCCCCTGCCCCTGAAAAATTAGGACTTTGGCTTTTAAGCGCTACTCTGTCAGTCGCTTGTATAACGCGAGTTAATTCTGCTAAAACATTTTCTTTTTCGTCATGCAAAGAAGTACTCATGCATTTGTTACCAGAATCAGAAAAATTCAAATTCACCTTAGTCAACTCCTTTACTCATTTTTTGAGTTACTATTTTATCTATTTAAAATAGTATTAAATTAACACACACAAATCTACAAACGAGTCCGTTTATCGTATAACTTAAATCCATTTAATGGGGAGAATTCATAGTTTCGGGTCAAGCCCATCACTTTAATAAGCTCTCCCATTTCACTCGGCGATGTTAATAAATGTGCCTGTCGATTGACATCCATCGAGGATACCTCATCATAACATTTTTCTATTAAAGGTAACAAATCATTGTTAAGCAAGAACGCCGCTTGTGATGTATAACCGGCCACTTTTAAGCCAGCTTGCAGTGCCGCTTGTGCCAAGCAACTAAAATCAACCGACGCCGTGATATCCTGCAGACCCACTAAACTTAAAGGATCGTCATGGATGCGATGTTGGTAATAACACCTAAGCGTACCATTGACCCGGTCAGGATGATAATATTCTTGGGCTGGAAAACCATAATCGATAACTAAAATTAAACCCTGTTTTAAAGCGAAACTAAGCTTGTTCACCCAATCAGGTAGTTGCCCACACACCTCAGATTGATAGGCTTTTACCTTTGGAAAATACGCCGCTTTTAACTTGCCCAAATCATTTAACACGTAATTTTTAACAGGACTCAGATGGTAACAAAAACAATCTTTTTCACAACCAACTCGCACCTCTTGAATATTAGCTTCAGTCCAAAAGAACTGACTCACGGGTAAAGCATCCAGCACTTCATTGGCCAAAATCACTCCTTTAATAGGTTGTTTTGGCCAGTCATGTAACCACTGAATTAAAGGAAATAGATGAGGAATATGTTGCTGTAAGCGCTCTTGTTGACGTTCTCTAAGTGTTGGACTGATTTCAAAAATTTTATAGGTCCCAGGCAAACTCTGTTGTTTTTCTAAGAACAACAATAAATCGATGGCTAATTGACCGGTGCCCGCTCCGACTTCTAAAATATCGGTTTGACCTAAATTCGCAAAGACTTGCTGGCATTGTCGACCGATGCATTGTGCAAATAAGGGAGAAATCTCAGGTGCGGTAGTGAAATCTCCCATTTTACCAAATTTTTCTAAATGCGCTGTATAATATCCCCACTCTGGCTCGTATAATGCCAATTCCATAAATCGTGCAAAGCTGATAGAAGTTGATGGCTCATGGCGTATTTCTTCAGTAATCAATTGGCATAATGCGTCACTTTGCGTTTGCAAGGCAGCAGTCGGAACCGGTAAACCGAGCGGTATTGTTATCATTGTTACTCTAACTATTCATAAGGTAAAAGCCATGCTAGATGATTCGAAAGCCCATAGTAAAGTAGTACTTATAACCGGAGCCGGAAAGCGCGTTGGTGCGGCTATCGCCCAACATTGTCATCAGTTAGGTATGCGAGTGGCCATACACTATCGAGAATCCGCACAACAAGCGTCTGCTTTATGTACAAACTTTAATCTACAACGCCCAGATTCCGCCATAGCCCTCGGCGCCGATTTACGTGATACCGACCATCTGAAAGATCTAATCACACAAGTCACCCGTAAATGGGGCCAACTCGATGTTTTAATTAATAATGCGTCCAGCTTTTATCCCATGCCTGTCGCCAAAGTAACACCTAGTGTATGGGAAGATGTGATGGCAAGCAATTTAAAAGCCCCCTTTTTTTTAGCGCAACTTGCAGGGCCCCATCTTAAAGAGCAAAAAGGTTGCATTATTAATCTTGTTGATATTCAAGCACAACGTCCGTTGAAGAATTATTCTGTGTACTGCATTGCCAAAGCGGGATTGGTCATGCTCACTAAGAGTTTAGCTAAAGAATTAGGACCCAACATTCGCGTCAATGCGATTGCGCCGGGTATCGTTTTGTGGCCAGATGATGATACCGAGTTTAACGACGCCTTACGTGAGAAAATTGCTGCCCGAAATGCCTTAAAACGTATCGGAACCCCTCAAGATATTGCTAAGACGGCGGCTTTTTTAATTAATCACGCTGACTTTATCACCGGTCAAATTATCGCAGTGGATGGTGGTCGTTCACTCGGTTATTAATCAGAAAGAAAAAGACGAAAGGTTTTAGTAGAAGAAATAGAAAAAAGTCCCGCCAGTGTCTTATCTACTTGAAAGCGACAATGCTACGATGGCGATTTGTGATGCACTTTAGGCTTCCTACTTAAAGTAGGCATGCACACCATGCATCAAGACTATCTCCAACCTTTTAGGATCAAACTTCAAGCGCTATCCAACGGAACTTTCATAGTCAAGTGTAGCTTTTAATCAAGATAATGCAAATTATCGGCTATAGATCAAATTTTGAGCTGTTCTCTCATTTTCTTCAAGTACATTTGAGGAAGATTGAAAAAAAGGAGCTTTGGTATTTTTTTTAAGTTTAGTAAGTTTAGATAGTGATGATATTTCTACAAAATCTTCACCATTATATATAGAGTTAACCTGCGATTGTCTTGTAGCATCACTTATTCCTAAATGCGCCTCATAAGATGCTTTTGAATCTTTTTCCCAAGGTATAGATTCACCAGATTCAATTTTTCGCACATCAGAATATTTTTGTTTAAAATTATCTTGAATTGATTTTCCTATCGGATCTTGCCCTTCTAATGTATTTAAGGAAACAAATATATTTTTCAATCCTCCGCTAGACTTTTCTAATATTTCTTTAATATAGTGATAGACAAAATAAACACAAGAATAGTTATCAGCCTGCTTAGCATGATGGATATATTTAACCTGATAACCTTGTTTCTTTAAATCTTTTAAACAATTCGGATAAAAAAGATTTCGCCACCAAGATTGTGAATCATATGTATTTATTTTTTTCCTACCCTCTTCAATATTAACCTCGACCAAGACGCAATGTTGCTTCCATAAACGTGATTGCATTAAAGGGATTAATAAAGTGGTTTTTTGTTCGGGATTATTTTTTTCAGACTGTTGGATAACCTCGTTAATATAAGCAAGATTTTGCCGTGTTTTTTTGGCATCGCTAACCGCTTGAAAAACAAAAATAGAAGTTTCATTTTTTGAAATTTTTTTAAATGGAACTAATTTATTGTCTTTATCTATTTCATCTTGAATAGTATAACCCTTCTCTTCTGTAAGAGTCCCTATCATATAAGATAGAACTAGATTATTTAATTGCGTAGGATTTAATCGTGACGGTCTGCTTGCTGTAGGCATTTCTTAGCCCTTTTTATTATTATTTCTCCTTATTTTAATTGAGTTGTATTAAACAATTATTAACAGCTAAGAGCATGACTCCTTACTAAAGTTCTGAATAATTCACCATAACTGAAAAACAACTCTGTAGAAATTTATTAACATAAAACCTTGTTTTTAAACTAGAATAGGACTAAAATGGTCCCATTTCAGACGGGTATAATAAAAATTTACTTATTATGTTAAGACTCAGCAAACTAACCGATTATGCCGTGGTCATCATGGCGTATTTATCACAACATCCTGGATTGGCTATTAATGCGAAAAGCATTGCCGAGCATACCGGCATCTCTTTACCGACGACTAGTAAACTACTGAAACGTTTAAGCCATGAAGGCCTTTTACAGGCAAATCGAGGCATTAAAGGGGGCTATCAACTGGCCTGTCCAGCCACAGATATTGCACTCGGAACCGTGATTCAAACCCTAGAAGGCCAAATTGCTCTGACTGAATGTAGTCATCACACACGATCCTGTCACTTAGAAAAACAGTGTACGATTCGGGATAACTGGCGTAAGATTAGCGCCTTTATTCAGGCGACGATGATGCATATTAGTTTAGCGGATCTCATCCAGCCACTTAAGCGAAGTCAATTAGAGAGACTAAAAATAGAAAATCCTCTTCATTTGCTACCAGAGAACAACGCATGACTCAAGCTGCTTTAAACAAATTATTACAACAAGATTATCAACATGGCTTTGTCAGTGATATTGCGGCAGATACGTTGCCCTGCGGGTTGAATGAAGACGTTATTCGTCATATCTCAGCGAAAAAAAATGAGCCTGAATTTTTATTGGCCTGGCGCTTAAAAGCTTATCGCCATTGGCTAACGTTAACCGAGCCACACTGGGCTGATTATATGCATTATCCCGCCATCGATTACCAAGCGATTAGCTATTATTCGGCGCCAAAAATAAAAAAACAGCTGAATAGTTTAGATGAAGTCGATCCGGAGTTGCTACGTACTTATAATAAATTAGGTATTTCACTTCAAGAACAGGAACGCTTATCGGGTGTTGCCGTAGATGCCGTCTTTGACAGTATTTCTGTCGCCACTACGTTCAAAGAAAAACTGCGCACAATGGGAATTTTATTCTGCTCCTTTTCTGAAGCCGTGCAAGAATATCCAGAGCTGATCAAAAAATACTTAGGTTCTGTCGTCCCTTATACCGACAATTTTTATGCCTGCTTAAATGCGGCGGTGTTTACCGACGGATCTTTTTGCTACATTCCACCGGGCACACGATGTCCGATGGAATTATCCACTTATTTTCGAATTAATGCCGCGAATACTGGCCAGTTTGAACGAACCTTAATAATTGCCGACGAAGGCAGTTATGTGAGTTATTTAGAAGGATGCACGGCGCCACAACGCGATGAAAATCAACTCCATGCCGCTGTGGTTGAATTAATAGCCTTAGATCATGCGCAGATAAAATATTCCACTGTGCAAAATTGGTATCCTGGTGATAAAGAGGGCAAAGGAGGAATTTACAATTTTGTCACTAAACGCGGTCATTGTCGTGGCGTGCATTCAAAAATTTCTTGGACACAAGTCGAAACCGGGTCTGCCATTACTTGGAAATACCCTAGTGTTATTCTGCAAGGCGATGCTTCTGTCGGTGAGTTTTATTCTGTGGCCTTGACTAACCATAAACAACAAGCTGATACCGGAACTAAAATGATCCATATTGGCAAAAATACTAAAAGCACGATTTTGTCGAAAGGAATTAGTGCTGGTCACGGCCAAAACAGTTATCGTGGTTTGGTCAAAATAGTCGAAACAGCCGACCATGCGCGTAACTATACTCAATGCGACTCACTCTTAATTGGTGGAAGCTGTAAAGCACATACGTTCCCTAGCATTGAAGTTAAAAATCAAAGTGCACAAATAGAGCATGAAGCCTCTGCTTCGAAAATTAGTGAAGATCAGCTTTTTTATTGTTTACAACGGGGCCTTGATAGCGAAACCGCCCTTTCATTGATCGTCAATGGTTTTTGCAAAGCGGTATTTAAAGAATTACCTATGGAGTTTGCGGTTGAAGCACAGAAGTTATTGGGTTTAAGTTTGGAAGGATGTATCGGTTAATTATTCATAAAGACGAAGAAAAACATGTTAGCTATTAAAAATTTACACACAGAAGTCGATAACAAGAAAATATTACGTGGGGTTAACCTTCATATAAAATCGGGTGAAATACATGCCATCATGGGACCTAATGGTTCGGGTAAAAGTACCTTAGCCAATGTTTTAGCAGGACGTGGTAACTACACACTGACACAAGGCGAAATCAGCTATTTAGGGGAAGATCTAACCCGCTTAACACCTGAACTACGCGCACGCGCCGGAATATTTTTAGCGTTTCAATATCCCGTCGAAATTCCGGGTGTTAGCAACGTTTATTTACTAAAAGCTTCTTTAAATGCGATTCGCAAAGCACGTGGTGAAACTGAACTCGATGCCATGGATTTTTTAAACTTGATTAAAGAAAAACTAAAATTGGTCGAAATGGATCAAGATTTTCTGTATCGATCCGTCAATACCGGTTTTTCTGGCGGTGAGAAAAAACGCAATGAAATTTTACAAATGGCGCTTTTAGAGCCTCAACTCGCTATCTTAGATGAAACCGATTCTGGTTTAGATATTGATGCTTTAAAAATAATTGCACAAGGTGTCAATAGTCTGCGATCACCTAAACGCGCTATAGTGCTGATTACGCACTATCAACGTTTACTCGATTATATTAAGCCCGATCATGTCCATATATTGGCTGGCGGAAAAATTATTCGTTCCGGTGATTTCTCTTTAGCGCAAACCTTAGAAAAAGAAGGTTATACGACTATTTTACAAGAAGAATCGTTGGTGTAGAACATGTTAAACCCTAAAAAAATCAATGATGTTAACGCTATAACCCATTATTGTCGCGAATATCAACGAGTTGAAAAAAAATTAATCGGTCAGGATCAAGACTATTTACATCGATTACGACTCGCTGCTTTAGAAGAATTTTCTACGCGCGGTTTTCCTAGTAAAAAACAAGCCGATTGGAAATACACCTCCTTAACGGCGTTACGTCAAACGCCTTACTCGTTAAGTGCGCCAACAGCACGCAACACGGTTACAGCAACGATGCTGGATCCCGTTAGTAGTGAGTATCGCTTAGTCTTTGTGAATGGTTTTTTTGCTGCACATTTATCTACGATCGCAAGCCTAGCTAACTGTAAAATGACTCATTTAGCTACCTTGCTGAAGCAACCGTCTGAACGCTTCAATGCAACTTGGAAACCTAACGAAACGGTCGAAAAAAATAGTTTTACACATTTAAACACTGCCTTTATACAAGATGGCGCCTATATTTATTTATCTGCCAATACGCGTTTAAGCTCACCGATAGAAATCCTGTTTATCAATACGGATGAAACACCTCATCGTTTTATCCCACTACGTAATATCATTATCGCTGAAGAAAATAGTCAAGCGACTATTATCGAAAAATATATTGATATGACTCCTGGAAATAAGGCTAATTATTTTTTGAATACGGTGACCGAATGTTGTTTAGCCGCCCATAGTCATATCGAACATTACAAAAACATTACTGAAAGTAAGCAAGCACAGCATGTTGGCAATCTTTGTGTCACACAACAACAAAATAGTCGATTTTCAGCGTATTCACTGGCTTTAAGCGGTGCTTTAATTCGTAGCGATGTTTACGTGAAATTATTAGCGCCGCATGCCTATTGTCAATTAAAAGGTCTGTATTACGCCTTAGACCAACAACAAGTCGATCATTGCACACAGATCGATCATGTGAGTCCGCAAACCCGCAGTGAAGAATTTTATAAAGGTATTATTGATGACCAAGCCCGTGCCGCATTTAACGGGAAGCTTATTGTGCGCGAAGGGGCTATACAATCCAAAGCTCAGCAACTGAATAAAAATTTATTATTATCCGCACAGGCTGAAGTGAATAGTAAACCTCAACTAGAAATATTTACCGATGATATCCAATGCACGCACGGTGCGAGCATTGGTCAACTCGATAAAGAGGCTTTATTTTATTTACGTGCTCGAGGATTAACCGCAACCGCAGCAACTGATCTACTCGTTAAAGCGTTTATCCAAGATATCATTGAACAAATGCCGTTGTTTAATGTTTCGTCTTTATCCCGTTCAATTAATAAATACTCATGAAAGTGTTTGATATAAAAAAAATACGATCTGATTTTCCTATTTTACAAGAAAAAATAAAAGGTAAGCCTTTAGTTTATCTCGATAATGCGGCAAGCACACAAAAACCTAGCTCGGTTATTGAGCGTCTACAGCATTTTTATCGCCATGAATATAGTAATGTGCATCGCGGCATTCATACTTTAAGTGAAGTAGCCACTGAAGAATTTGAATTAAGCCGCGAAAAAATTAAACAATTTATTCATGCAAAGTCTTTTGCAGAAATTATTTTTGTCCGTGGTACCACTGAAGCTATTAATTTAGTGGCGCAAACCTATGGTTTAAGTCAGATCAAAGCGGGTGATGAAATTATTATTTCGCATATGGAACATCATGCTAACATTGTACCTTGGCAAATTTTATGTGCACAAACTGGCGCCCAACTTAGAGTTATCCCGATTAATGATTCGGGTGAGTTGATTCTAGAAGAATACCAACGATTACTCAATCCAAAAACTAAATTAGTCGCTATCTGCCATATTTCTAATACGTTAGGGACTATTAACCCAATTAAAGCGATCATCGATACTGCCCATGCGAATAGTCCCGAAACCAAAGTGTTAATTGATGGCGCACAGGCAGTGGCTCATCAAAAAATTGATGTCCACGCTTTAGATTGTGACTTTTATACCTTTTCGGGCCATAAACTCTTTGCACCGACCGGTATTGGTGTTTTATATGGTAAACAGGAATTATTAGCGCATATGCCACCTTATCAAGGCGGCGGCAGTATGATCACCGAAGTCAGCCTGGAAAAAAGTCATTACCGCGAGCCACCGTATAAATTCGAAGCCGGTACACCGCATATTGCCGGCGCCATTGGACTAGGAGCCGCTATTGATTACCTCAATCAATTAGATTTTAACGCGATACAGCTTCATGAACAGCAATTACTCGATTATGCCACGCAAAATTTACAAACGATTCCGGGCCTACATTTAATAGGCACTGCCAAAGAAAAAGCGGCTATTTTAAATTTTACTGTGAGTGACTCACGTGGTGTGCGTATCCATGGACATGATATCAGTGACGTTTTAAATGCCGAAGTCGGTGTTGCAGTACGTGCTGGTCAACATTGCACCATGCCATTAATGCAACGCTTCAATGTCGATTCGACCGTACGCGCCTCATTAGCATTCTATAATAATAAAGAAGATATTGATGCCTTAATAAGTGGTTTACAGTCATTAAAACAATTGTTTAAATAAAAATGATGTCAGATTTACGCGAACTTTACCAAGAAATGATCCTGGACCATGGGCGCAGTCCTCGCCATCACCATGCGATGCCGTTAGCCAATCGTCTAGCCAATGGTTTTAATCAACTGTGTGGTGATCGTTTAACAGTCTATCTTAAAACGGATCAAGATAAAATTACGGCGATTAGTTTCCAAGGTTCAGGTTGCGCCATTTCGATGGCATCCGCTTCATTGATGTCGGAACTATTATCAGGAAAAACACTCAACGAAGCTGAATCGTTATTTGAAATCTTTCATCAGTTATTAACAAGTGAATCCACGACCTCTGAACAATTACTCAGGCTCAAAAAATTAGCGGTTTTTTCTGGTGTTAAAGCTTATCCTGCACGAGTAAAATGTGCGACGTTGGCATGGCATACCTTACTCGCTGCCTTGAATCAAAACACCGAATTAGTTTCTACCGAACATTAACACATTAATAACCCACTCATCATGACACTCTACCCACTTAACGAAGACGCCTTAATTAGTTTAAAAAGTGCTATTATTGAAGCACTTAAAGGTGTTTATGATCCTGAAATACCGGTCAATATCTATGATTTAGGCCTTATTTATCATATTTTTATTGACCCACAAGGTCTGGTAAAGATTGAAATGACGTTGACTTCGCCGGGTTGTCCTGTTGCACAAACTTTTCCCGGCATTGTAGAAAATGTGATCAATAACGTAACGGATGTTAACGAGACGCAGGTGGAATTAGTTTGGGATCCACCCTGGACTAGCGAAAATATGTCTGAAGCCGCCAAATTACAATTAGGCATGCTATAAAAAATTTTCTGCGGTCATACTAAACGTCCACACAGGAGAGAAAGCGTGACAAATTGGGTTGATGTAATCGATGTAGCAAGCTTTCCGGTGAATAGCTATCAAGTATTTGATTGGAATGGCTTATCCTTATTAGTTTTCAATCTAAACGGTAAATTTTATGCCATAAAAAATCTCTGTACGCATGAAGATCAATCATTGGAAGGCGGTGAGATAGAAGGAGAAGAAATTATTTGTCCTTGGCATGGCGCCGGTTTTTGTATTAAAACGGGTGTTGCAACCCGCGCTCCCGCTTTCACAGGCATTAAAACCTTTCCTGCTCGATTAGTCGATGGCAAAGTCCAAGTCGCAATTGATAGGTAAATTCCAATGTTTTAACCTGACTTAACTATTGCTTTAAAGTGTGAAGTTTTTTAATTCGACTTCTGAAGCCTTGACAGAATTATTTTTTTCCTCGTCACTATAAAAAAATCGCTGCTTAGCTAAGCTAGTTACTAAAAAAGAACTTTGGCTGGTTTCTTGTTGCTCCAAAGCTTTTATTTTTTCTTCGATAGTTTGTAATCGCGTGTGCTTTTAATTTAAAAACTTTTTCAGCTTCCCATTTTGTTTTAGCTATTGCTGACGTATCTAATTGTTCTAGATTAGGCAGCGCTAATTACTGTAGAATTTATTCGGATAATTCTAAATTTTTAAATAAAATTTTGTGTTTAGAATTTTTTGCTCAGGTGAGATAGGGTGGATCCTGATAAGGAATATCAAGGTAGCGATAAACATTTACTCGGAAGCAATACGTTTATTATTCCCTTAATAAATGTGTATCATATAAAAACCTTTCGATCTACAATTTTTTAAAGTACAACCTATCACCTCTACATCGCTAATTTTGCAACTGTCTTTGCTAACGTATCCTCTTCAGCAAAGGTGGTTACCCCCGAAACGGTTGCTGAAGCCTGTAAATTATCAAAAAAAACAGATGATCCCATTAATCGAGGTGCCTGCTCTATATTTTCTGAATTTTCAGGTTCAAATAGATTTTTGGTTTTCTTTCTGATTTTCTTCCTAAAATTAAATCCATGAATTCCTTTGTCTTTAGAATCCGAAGAGTAATCTGTTCTACCAAAAATATATTTTTTTTTCTCTCTAACCTCCTCTCTTTCTCTTTGTGCTCTTTCTACCTCAACTATAGTTTCAGGAACATTCGTTAGATCTAACTCAATTTGATAGATAATGCCAATTTCTTCGAGTTTTTCTTTGGATACTAATATTTTTTCTAATTTAACCGATTGAAAATCTCCGGATATATAAGAAGTTTCGTTTCGCTTAAAAGGAGAAGGAATGTATAATTCTTTATATTCTTTTCCATTAAAAGAATAGATTGTTGAACCGCCGTCCCTAAAAACTTCCCTACTGTCAATTTTAACTTTTTCCCAATCGGTGGGTTCTTGCTTCATCCAAAATTCTTTTTCAGAATTAGTCATAAAAAAAAGTGCTGTTTTATCTTCTGTAATATTCGCTTGAAATAAATTCTTTGGTTTTAACATCGTATTGACCTTTTTTTAATTTAATCTAAATATACTAATAAATTTAAAAATAGCCGCCAAGGATAATTTAATCCTATTTATTACAAAATACTATTTAGGCTTTTTTGTCGATTAAAAGATTATTTAGAATAATAACCTATAGATTGTTTATTTTTTAAACAGCTTCTGTAACGCCAGTCATCTAAACGTGTTCAAACGCTTTTACACACATTTTTACACAGCTTTAACACAGAAACTGTGAATAGTGCCTCCTTCCGTTTGTTCTTCTATGGGATTCTCAAGTGCCTGTAATTGTTTCGCATAAAGAATTTTTTGTTCTTTATAAATATTGATTTGATCACTGAGTCTATTGACCGATTCTATAGGGGGATATTTTAGATTTTGTATATTTTCTATTGTTTTTCCTAGTAAGATGATAATATTTTCTACTTTTTGAATTTCTTGTCTTTTTTCGTCTAAGTCTAATTTTTTTTGTACTTCTTCTCTCGTCTCAGGAATACTCGTTAAGTCCAATAAAGATAAATTCGGAATACCTCTCTTATGAAGTGCTTCTTGAGATAAATGAATCGTATCTAATGGAATTTCTAAGGTTTCTTTTAATGCATAAGCCTTATTTTTAACTATAGAAATATTTAAGCTATCCATATAATCGTTTTTTTCAAAAAAATAGATTGTTGAATTTTCTTCTTTTGGTTTCAATAAGTGCTTTATTTTAAGCTCCTGCCAATCATTCAGGCCTCTTTTTATCCAAAAATTTTCAATCGAGGTGGTAATAAAAACAGATAATGGATTATTTTTATCATTCTCTGTGCAAAATAAATAACGTGGCTTAGGTTTATTCGTGCTATCACGGACAGAGAAAAAAGTTACACCATTGGGAGGAATATAATGAGTTTCCATTCTTTTCATACATTTATCCGTAGTTTTTTGCGATTATATTATTTTAAAATTTTACCTTGTTGACTCAAAGCTCAATTATTAAAAAGGAGTTTAATAGAGAAACTTGAATATTACTAGCGTTTTAAATTACTCCTATTTTTCCATCGGATTCCATGACACCCATTAATCTTTTTAGCCAAATGGGTAAATTAAAATTCTTATCTAAAACACCATCAATAGAAAATTCATCCGCACCCAATACGACATAACTCAAAATAAAAACACTCCACATGACGGGATATTCCCAACCACCACCGGGCAAGGCCCAAATAAAGCCCTTTAAAAAATGATGGCCGATAATGGTTGCAATAATTAAATAGAGGGACGTGCCTAACGCACCTACACGCGTTAAAAAGCCTAATCCTAATGAAATGACACCCGCTAGTTCGCATAAGCCTGATAATCGGACAAAAAAACTGGGATCAACCACATTTAAGTGCATGAAAGCGGTTACGTCAGTTCGGAAAGGGATACGCCCGGCAAATAATTTTTCGGTACAGTGAGCAATGAGATCAAAGCCTACGTAAAGTCGAATAAAGCTTAGATGCCATTCATAGGCCGACATTTCAAACATAACTTGAGGTTTACGCTGTAAAATAATAGGTCGTCGTTTAACATCGTGATAAGCAATATAAATAAATAAAATGACTAAACACAAAAAACTAATAATCACGGGTATCATCGGTACAAAACATTTATGCAGACCTAAAATTCGTAACACGGATAGCACACTAAACGTTGCAAATAAAAATGGAATACAAATATATCGATACAACATACACAGCGTGATGATGCCACCTAAGCTTAATAACACAATAAAAAAAGTGGGATTAGTAGGAATTCTATTGTTTGAAAAAGCCAAAATGATTAAGCTGAGAAACATTCCTACGATAGCAATAGCAACTAATGATGAATAGGCTTGTTTGAACATGAGTGCTCCAGTTAAGCAAATTAGTTTCAACCCCTTTTAGGCATCTTGCGTTAAAACTCAGATAATGATTGTTTTAACCTGATCGATCCATC
Organism: Candidatus Rickettsiella isopodorum; assembly: GCF_001881495.1. NCBI lineage: Bacteria > Pseudomonadati > Pseudomonadota > Gammaproteobacteria > Legionellales > Coxiellaceae > Rickettsiella > Candidatus Rickettsiella isopodorum. The sequence continues at coordinate 241,131 of NZ_LUKY01000032.1, forward strand.
TCTCTAAAATCAAACCATTGAACCTCAATTAGTATAGTATTTTATTTTTATACGGTAAGAAATTAAACTGTTAAGACTTCAGTTGATGAGTTGATATAAATACGGCATTAAATCACTGGCTAATAAACCACGCTCACCTTTTAGTCTAGCCGCTTTATCACCCGCCATTGCATGTAAATAAACACCACACTCTGCTGCTTGCTGTAAAGTGAAATGTTGCGCCATAAGTCCGCCGATTACTCCACTTAAAACATCACCCATGCCTCCACTGGCCATGCCAGGATTACCCGCTAGACATATTCGTAGTGATTGGTGAGTGCAGACTAAACTACCTGCTCCTTTTAGTACAACAACACCACCATATTTCTTTTGCAATGCCTTAACTGCCTTAATTCTATTCGTTTGAATCGCTTTAACCGTGCAGTCCAATAATCGCGCTGCTTCACCTGGATGAGGTGTTAGTATCCAGTTGTTTGATTTTTTAGGGCGTTTTGCCAGTAAATTTAAAGCATCGGCATCCAATACTTTGGTTTGCGAAACCTTTAAAAGAGACGTCACTAATTGTTGTGACCAACGGGACTGACCTAATCCTGTTCCTAGCACAATAACACTCGCTTTTTTGAGTAACGGCAACAGATCGTTGCTCGTTTTAACTGCATGCGCCATGATTTCAGGACGCTGACTGATGATGGCAGTAACGGATTCAGCTCGAGTAGCCACACTGACTAAACCCGCCCCCACACGCAACGCGGCTTCTCCTGCTAAACGTACAGCTCCCATCATGCCATGATCACCGCCGACTATCAGTGCATGACCAAATAATCCCTTATGAGCATCTCTAGGTCGCGGCGTTAATAATTCCTTAAAATCATTCAATTGTATACTGGATGGTTGTATCACCTGAGCAATCCTTTCATCATTAATCAATCCACTCAGTTAATAGCTTAGTTCAATTTTTAAAATTTAATTTCCAAACTAAACTCATAATGACGCTTTAGGAAAAATTGTATCGATGAATTGCGCGCTGATATTCAGATCACATTGTGCATCGATTTCACGTACACCGGTAGGACTGGTAATATTAATTTCGGTCAAATAATCACCAATGATATCTAAGCCAACAAATAACAAACCTTTTTCTCGTAAACGAGGCCCCACTTGTTGGCAAACCCAAACATCGCGTTCGGTTAATTTAACGGCCTTACCTATTCCACCTACCGCCAAATTAGCTCGCGTTTCACCGGGCGGCGCGACACGTGCCAAAGCATAAGGAATAGGTTCACCATGAATCATAATAATACGTTTATCTCCACTACGCACTTCGGGAATATAGCGCTGTACCATCATATAAGATTGGTTGTTAGCGGTTAAGGTTTCTAAGATGACATTGTTATTGGGATCATTGACACGCAATCGAAACACTGAATAGCCACCCATTCCATCCAATGGTTTAGCAATAATATCTTGGTGTTCCAACAAAAATTTTTGTGCCGCATGGATACTGGATGTCACTAAACTGGGAGGACAACATTGAGGAAAATTTAATGTAAACAGTTTCTCATTAAAATCACGCAAACTTTGTGGGTGATTGACAATTAATACGCCAAGCTGCTCCGCTTTATCGAGCAATTGTGTCGTATAAATATATTGCCTATCTACCGGAGGATCCTGACGCATCAATATCACCGATAAGCTGGCAAGTGGGGCAATCGTTTCCTTGTCATAAGTAAACCAACTTCTCTCATCATCTTTGACTTGCAAATTGCGCATGCGTGCATAAGGTTTGTCATTGACTAAAAAAAGATCCCGAGCTTCCATATAAAAAATCGGCCAATCCCGTTGCTGTGCTGCTAGCAATAGGGCCAAGGTAGTATCTTTCTTAGGATTAATCCCGGTAATGGGATCCATAATCACACCCAGAGGCTTAAGCATGGTTTACTCCGCTTTCTTTAAAACTTCGGCTTGTTCACGTGCCGCCGCCAATAAAGCCAATCGTGCGATGACACCATACACATAAAACCGATTTGCACATTTTCCTTTTGGTTGTCCGCTATGATCGGGAATATTACACGCTTGCACAAAAGGTAAAGGCTCAAATTGCATACCCGGTGTATTCAGATTATCACTGACACCGCGACCGGTATGGACACGATAAAAACCACCCACTACATATTGTCCTAGCATATACACCACGGGTTCAGCAACCGCCTCATTCCACGTTTCGAAAGTATAAACTCCTTCTTGGATAATCACCTGATCAATAGGTCGACTCCCTTTAGAAACCATCATATCACTGCGTTTTTTACGATTAAGCTGAGAGATTTCTTCCGCTTCGCGAATAGACAACACACCCATACCATAACTACCTGCATCTGCCTTAATAATGACATAGGGTTTTTCTTTAATATGATATTGCGTATATTTTTTTTGTGTTTTTTGTAATATTTGTTGACTTTTTTCTATCATGCACGCCTCACCTTCACGTTGCATAAAATCAACACCGGTACAACGTGAAAAATAAGGAGTAATCAACCAAGGGTCTAAATTCAGTAATTGAGAAAATTCTTTTGTTACTTGCTCATAGTGATCAAAGTGATTTGACTTTAAACGCTTATACCAACCCAAACTAATATTAGGTAAAATAACTTGTTTGATTCCTTGTAGGATTTCAGGGATACCATTTGCTAAATCATTATTTAATAGAATCAAGCAGGGTAAAAAATCACTGACTTTGATCTGATTCGCTAGCCGATGGATCGGTTCTAATGTTATCACTCCGCCTGATTCTAACTTAATTTCTTTGGTTGTTTTGATGTCTTCTAGTAAGGATCCCACTCTCACTTCAAACCCGGCTTTACTCAAAATATCCTGTAACCTATAAAGATTTTCGAAATAAAAATTATTTCGGGTATGATTTTCTGGGATTAATAAGATACGTAAACATCCTGGTACTAAGCGTTCTAAGGTTTCCTGTGCCGCTTGGACTGCCAACGGCACAAAAGCTTCATTCAAATTATTAAATCCCGCTGGAAATAAATTGGTATCGACCGGAGCTAATTTAAATCCCGCATTGCGTAAATCAACTGAAGAATAAAAAGGAGCCGGTGTTTTACGCCATTGTTCACGCAACCAATTTTCAATTGTGGTTTGTGCTACCAATAAGTGTTGTTCTAACTGGTGAAGCGGATCTAAGCAATGCGATGCTAAACATGGGATCTTATATCGATTTTCTGATGATGTTGTCATCCAGCTAACCCCCAATAAAGAAAAAGGACTTTTTTAGTGTATCTTAACTAAACAACTAAAAAAGTCCTATCAGTATTTTGAACGACTTTCTTTCAATAAAGTATAGGAAAGTCAATTTTATTTACCTACAATTGCAAAAGTAGATTTTCCCTCATCTGTTCGTCTGAATCCTCAAGAGGAGATTGAAGAATGGGGATATCTGAAAAAAATTGCATAATATCTTTGATTTTCTGATCCGTTAGTCTACATTCTATCTCTCCAGCCGCTCCTTCTATACTAGTTAGCTGCGCAATAGGTTTAACTATTAATGGTTTCATCTGCTCATCCCAATAATCATTTAATTCTTGCGTTTTAAAATTGGGTTTTCCAGTGATTGGATCTTTGTGTAAGAGTGCGTCAATAAGTACTCTTCCCATCACAGCATCCTTTTTTTGATCCACAATCTTTAAAGGTGTTTCACCTCTGTTGCTCACAATATTAAGTGAGGCCCCTCTCTTTATAAGCAGGTTAACAATCTTGTCATAACCCATTCGTACCGCAGCATGTAATACGGTTTCACCCGCAATATTTTTACTATTAATATTGGCACCGTGATCTAAAAGCAAATTTATCTGCAGAGCAGTATCCTGATAAAATGCATCATGTAATTGGATTGTATGAGTTAACTCCTTCATTTTTTCTGCAAGCTTTTCAGTCGGTGGTAATTTGCCTATCTGTATTGTAAATAGCTTACATAATTTTCCTTGAGTAATAGTAAAAATGGACCCTATTTCTATCTCATAATGGGATAAAAATAGTTTGCAGTCCTCTACAAATTGTGTAAATTCGCCCACAGTTAATCGACTGCGAAATTCAATCCTGTAAGCGGTATTAGAATTACCCACTAAACGACATTCTTGCCAGAATGCTCTTTTTAATAATTTATTTAACTTTCTAAACTCTTTTTTCTTCATAGCAAGTCCTTTTTATATCAATTAAAATCGATATTTTATTAATAAGCTAAACAACCTATGATCCGTTTAACGATTATACCTATAAACTTCAGCATAGACGGTTAGAAATAATCTCACTATTTTTAAAAAACTCAAAAATAAAATCTACACTTCATTGAGAAAATTAAAAAAAAATAAACTTTCCTAAAAACATGACTTCAAAAACAATCTTTAACCCGCTATAGTAACATTTTATTCAGTATCCACATGGGAATGACTTTTTTTCAACGTCTTGGTCGTTTTTTGCTCGGAAAACCCCGAAACCCTTTAAATCCTAACGCGCAACGCAATATCGCATTGGTGGCTTTTTTAGCCTGGGTGGGCCTAGGTGCGGACGGATTATCTTCTTCTTCTTATGGTCCTGAAGAAGCATTTATTGCTTTAGGACCGCATTACAGTTCTTTAGGTCTGTATATTTCCATTGCTACCATACTCACCGTTTTTATCATTGCACTGGCTTATAATCAAGTCATTACCTTATTTCCTAGTGGTGGTGGTGGTTATAAAGTGGCCACACAATTATTGGGTCCCCACGCAGGATTGGTTTCCGGTGCAGCACTCATCGTCGATTATGTCTTAACCATTACCATCTCCGTCGCCAGCGGTATCGATGCTTTATTTAGTTTATTACCTCATTATTTTCTAAATTATAAAATGTTGACAGCTGCTGCTGTCATCATCCTATTAATTACACTTAATTTACGCGGTATGAAAGAATCGATTAAGGTTTTAATGCCCATTTTTTTAGGTTTTATCGCCACACACTTTTTTTTAATTATTTATGGCGTCATTGCGCATAAAAGTAATTTACCCAGTGTGTTTTCAGATACCTTAAGTAACACACTCAAAATGTCAGAGCAAACCGGTTGGTTATTTATTATTGCTTTATTATTACGCGCTTACTCATTAGGAAGCGGAACTTACACCGGAATCGAAGCCGTCTCCAACAATGTGAATCGACTGACGGAACCCCGCGTGCAAACCGGCAAGTGGACCATGTTTTATATGGCGCTTTCTTTAAGTTTTACTGCGGGTGGAATTATTTTGCTGTATTTGTTATGGCATGCGCATCCCGTTTATGGTCAAACCTTAAATGCAGTCGTATTTCATAAAATTTTAGGTGATTCTGCCTTAGGAAAGGTGATGTTAACTGTCACCTTATTGATGGAAGCAGGCCTGTTATTAGTCGGTGCGAATACCGGCTTTTTAGCAGGTCCCAGTGTGTTAGCGAATATGTCAATCGATAGTTGGTTACCTAATCGTTTCCGCCATCTTTCGAGTCGTTTAGTCACACAAAATGGTGTCATTGTGTTTGGTATTGCTGCGTTACTCATATTGTGGTTGAGTGGGGGGCGAGTTTCTTGGTTAGTCATTCTTTATAGTATGAATGTGTTCTTAACCTTTTCACTCTCTATTTTAGGTCTATGTGTTTATTGGATCACCCATCGAAGTAATGCATCCCCAAACTGGGTAGGTCGATTATTTTTTTCAGCTTTTGCATTTCTAGTAACCTTTAGCATATTGATCATCACTCTGATATCAAAATTTACATTCGGTGGCTGGGTAACGGTGCTAATCACAAGTTTTGTTATTTTAATTTGTCTATTAGTCAAAAAACATTACACCATGGTCTTCAATAAATTACATGATATTGACCTATTGATGACTAGCACACCCTTAAAAACACCGACTGTGGCCAAACCCTTACAGCCTAAAGAAGCCACGGCTGTCATTATGGTAGGGAAACATCGTGGTATCGGTTTGCACAATCTGTTATGGATACTACGTATGTTCCCGAATCATTTTAAAAATTTTGTGTTTGTTACGATCGGGATCGTCGACGTAGAAAGTTTTAGTGCCAAAAAAGAATTGACTACGATGCAAAAAGATACGAATGAGATGTTGGATTATTTTGTCACTTATTGCCAGGAACAAGGCTTAGCAGCAAAAGGTTTTTCAGCTTATGGCACCGATCCGACAGAAAAATTAACGATTCTCTCTAAAAAAATTATAAAAGAATTTCCACATTCAATCTTTTTCGCCAGCAAATTGATTTTTAGTAAAGATAACTGGATAACTCGCTTATTGCATAATGAAACAGCGATCATGCTACAACGACGTTTACACTTATTAGGCGTACAACTGGTTATTTTACCCATGAAAATAGATTAACATGATAAAAAAATCTGCTCCGGAAAAAACTCCAGCCAGCATCTTGCAGCAAGATCCAGAAAGCGTGTTAGCGTTTATTCAAAAAAAAGTACAGCAATTAACAAAACTAAATCAGATCTGGCAAGCTGAAATTTCTAACGATCTAGAAGAACATACGCGTATTGCTAATTTTCGTGACGGTTATTTAATTGTCGAGTGTGATAGTGCGGCCTGGGCTACCCGTTTACGTTATATATTGCCTGATATAACTCAAAAATTACTTAAACATCCGGATTTGCGCGATTTAACCCATATTGAATGGAATATCCAGCCTCTGTTTCACACGCCAAACGCACAATTAAGCCTGCTGCCTCCTCTGCTATCCAGTGCTAGTGTAGCATTACTGAAAAATGCTGCAGGTAATATACACGTTAAACCTTTACAAGAAGCTCTATTACGCATCGCAAAGCATGAAAAATAACATTGTCGGCGCACAGAATGTAATTGGATAAACTATATAAAACCTGCTATTTTGCATCGTGACTACTGATAAGATTATCATAGGGAACTAAGTGTTTTTTATAAAGTTTGGTTAACCCCTCTCCATTATCCCGCCAATCACGTTGTAATTCAGCCGAGAGCGCAAACCAACCCATAGGAATAGCTCCAGCGTGTATCATACGGCTAAGCGCCGCATCACGTATCGACTTATTCAATGTTCCTGAAGCATCTACCACGATATAAACGTTATATCCTTCACTTAATGCGGCTAATGCGGGAAATGCTACACAAACATCCGTTACGATGCCTGCGATAATCAGTTTTTTTCGACCCGTTGCTTTGACCGCTTTTACAAAATCTTCATTATCCCAAGCATTGATTTGCCCAGGTCTAGGAATAAAAGGAGCATTCGGAAATTCCTTTTTTAATTCAGGTAAGAGTGGTCCATTAGGACCTTTTTCAAAACTCGTTGTTAATACAACTGGTAAATTATATAACTTACCGATAGCCGCTAAAGCTAAAATATTATTTTTGAATTCATCATATTGATAATCTCTAGCTATCTGCATCAAGCCAGTTTGATGATCGATCATTAATAATGCTGCGTTTTCTTTAGACAAGCGATTATCACCTACTTGTCTTTTGGCACACATATTTGCATTGTTCATTTAATCCTCCATGATTAAGATAGTTTATTATAAGCATTAATTAGGTAAATAACTATCCTATATAAAGCTTATAAACTTCCCTCTTCTTCCGACCATCCCGCTTTCACCTTGACCCAAAGCTCTAAATAAACTTTTTTACCAAAACACGTTTCCATATCCATTCTAGCTTCGGTGCCAATTTTTTTAAGCAACTCGCCATTTTTACCGATAATAATAGCTTTCTGACTGGATCGCTCTGTCCAAATAATCGCAGAAATTTTAATGATTTTTTTTTGTTCAACAAATTGTTCGATACTAACTGTTAACCAATAAGGTAATTCTTCGTATAAACTACGCATTAATTTTTCGCGAATAAATTCTGCGGCTAAAAAACGCTGGCTACGATCCGTATATTGATCCGGCGGATAAATAAATTCAGCGATCGGTAATGCTTCGGCGATCACTTTTTCTAATTCCTCAATATTTTTTCCTTTTTGCGCTGAAACAGGAACAACGGCTAAAAAAGGCATTTTTTCATAACAGGATTGCAAAAAAGGAAGTAAACGACTCTTATCTTTTATTTTATCTATTTTATTAACAATTAATATCACCGGCTGTTCTTGTTGCTTTAAGCGTTCTAAAATTGCATCCTCTTCTGCAGTCCAACGATTGGCTTCGACAACAAAGCCAATGATATCAACATCGATTAAAGCATTTATCGCTGATCGGACCATTGCTCGACTTAATCGACGTTGCGTGTTTTGATGGATACCCGGCGTATCGATATAAATGGACTGTGTCTGTGTGTCGGTTTTAATCCCTAAAATTTGATGGCGAGTCGTTTGTGGTTTAGATGAAGTAATCGTTAATTTTTCACCTAGAATTTTATTCAGCAAAGTAGATTTACCGACATTGGGACGCCCAATAATGGCGACGCTACCACAATGACTTGCTAGATTTTTCATAGTTATACACTCTTCGCATTTGAATTTTTGTCTGTGTTACCGTTCAACTCGCCAATCCTCATGGTGATTGTAGACACGTCGATGGCGGCATAGTCGCGGCACTTTGCCAAAATTCCAATGACTGGGAGTCTGCGTAGTTATTTCAAGCTTTATAAATTGATTCTAATTCCTCTAAAATTTTTTCTGCCGCTTTTTGTTCAGCACGGCGCCGACTACTTCCTATGCCTATCGCTTTATTAGGTAACCCATGTAGATGACATTCTACTTTAAAGGATTGTTGATGAGCGGGCCCTTCTAAAGCGAGTATGGTGTACACGGGTAACGCTAATTTTTTTGCTTGTAAATATTCTTGTAAACGAGTTTTAGGATCTTTAAGATCAGGAATAGTTTCGACGTTTTCCAAACGATTTTCATACCAACGCAGAATGCAGGTCTCACAGGCCTGAAAACCACCATCGAGATAAATAGCACCCACGACGGCTTCCATGCCATCAGCTAAAATAGATTTACGTTGCGCGCCACCGGTTTTTAATTCTCCCGCACCTAGGCGTAAATATTTTCCTAATTCGAATTCTTGTGCAAGATCGGTGAGAGTTTCACCGCGCACCAAATTAGCACGCAAGCGACTTAACTCGCCTTCGCGCGCTTTAATATTTTGACGAAATAAAGCCGCGGCTATAACAAAATTAAGTACTGCGTCTCCTAAATATTCTAATCGTTCATTATTTTTATTGCCGAGAAAACTACGGTGGCTCAGTGCATCTTCCAATAGCTCAGAATTTTTAAATCGATAATTTAACTTTTCACATAAGATTTCTATTTCTGCTCTCACTATTGCCTCTTAAAATAAAAAATCTTATTTAATGGATACGCATACCCAAGCGATCCCAACGAACTCGGTGTTGTTCGTTATCCCAACTAAAAAATACCCACATGGCCTTTCCTATGAGATTTTTTTCAGGAACAAAACCCCAATAACGGCTGTCTAAACTATTATCTCGGTTATCACCCATAACAAAATAATTACCGGGTGGCACATGAACTGAAAAATCTGTTGATGATTGATCAGGACGTAGATAAATATCATGTTGAACACCTAATAAATTTTCCCGTTTCAACAATACCGGCCATTTTTCATTCAAGCCATCTCGATCCGTTTTCTCTCCCAATAAAGTTTGTGGAGCAAGCTGGCCATTAATGGTTAATACTTTATCCTTATAGGTAATAACGTCACCCGGTAAACCGATTACGCGTTTGATGAAATAAATTGATGGATCTTTCGGCCATAAAAAAACCACAATATCGCCCCGTTTAGGTTCACCGATGGGAATAATTTTTTTATGAAGTACCGGTAAGCGTATGCCATAACTAAATTTATTTGCAACAATAAAATCACCGATCAATAAATCAGGTTTTTCAGAACCGGAAGGAATGCGGAACGGTTCAGCCAAGAAAGATCGTAATAATAAAACTAAGAGTAAAATAGGAAAAAAAGAACGTGCATATTCAATTAACATCGAAGGATGAGCAATTTTTTTTCGCTGTCGAATAGGCGCAAAAATCAGTCTATCTATTAAAGCAATGGCACCCGAAATGATGACCGCCATCGTTAAAAAAAATTCAAAATTAAAACTCATCATAGTCACTCTATATAGGATTATTTCTTCTCTAATTGCAAGACAGCTAAAAAGGCCTGTTGCGGTATCTCTACGCGACCAACTTGCTTCATGCGCTTTTTACCCGCTTTTTGTTTTTCTAATAATTTTTTCTTACGTGAAACATCTCCTCCATAACATTTAGCGATGACATTTTTACGTAACGCCTTAACCGTTTCTCGTGCAATAATATGGCCACCTATCGCGGCTTGTAGTGCCACCTCAAACATCTGGCGCGGAATAAGCTCTCTAAGCCTAGCTACCAATTGACGGCCCCGATATTGCGATTGACTACGGTGTACCACTAAAGCAAGGGCATCGACTTTATCACCATTAATTAGAATATCCAACTTGACTAAATCCGCTTCTTGAAAACGGATAAACTGATAATCCAGTGAAGCATAACCCCGGCTTAAAGATTTTAAACGGTCGAAAAAGTCTAAAACCACTTCACTCATCGGCAATTCATAAGCGATAGAAACCTGTTTGCCTGTATAAAGTAACTTGGTTTGTATGCCACGACGCTCGTTACAAAGTGTGATCACTGCCCCTAAATAGGTTTGTGGCACGAGTATATTCGCCAAAACGATGGGTTCACGCATCACAGCCATTAAATTGGCAACCGGTAAATCAGCCGGATTATCCACATGTAGCGTTTCTCCCCGCGTGGTTACTATCTCATAAACAACGGTAGGGGCGGTAGTAATTAAATCGAGATCGTATTCTCGTTCTAAGCGCTCTTGGACTACCTCCATATGCAACAAACCAAGAAAACCACAACGAAAACCAAATCCTAATGCTTCGGAAGTTTCAGGTTCATAAAATAGTGATGAATCGTTTAAACTGAGTTTTTCCAACGCTTCGCGAAAATCGGTAAACTCTTCGGTATTGACTGGAAATAAGCCCGCGAATACCTGAGGATGGACCCGTTTAAAACCGGGTAAAGGTGCGCCGGCTGGCTTCGAGGTATGAGTTAAGGTATCGCCGACCGGTGCACCATGGATATCTTTAACACCTGCAATAACAAAACCGACTTCACCGGCACTGAGTGTCTCCATTTCTTGTCGTTTAGGCGTAAAAATCCCACATTTATCAATAAGGTAACTGCGTCCCGTGGACATCACTTGGATCTTGTCTCCTACTTTAAGCCTGCCATTTTTTATGCGTACTAAAGAAACGATGCCTAAATAGGTATCAAACCAAGAATCGATAATCAAGGCTTGTAAGGGTTGCTGTAAATCACCTACGGGTGGAGGAATAACGTGTATGAGCCTTTCTAGGAGTTCTAAAATACCTATCCCTTGTTTTGCACTTACTCTAACCGCCTCTTGAGCCGGTATGCCAATGATCTCTTCAATTTCTTGGATGACGTTTTCTGGATCGGCTTGTGGTAAATCAATTTTATTTAATACCGGTAAAACTTCTAAGCCTTGTTCAACCGCCGTATAACAAACCGCAACGGTTTGTGCTTCGACACCTTGAGCGGCATCGACGACTAACAACGCTCCTTCACAAGCCGCTAAAGAACGTGATACCTCATAAGAAAAATCCACATGTCCTGGCGTATCAATAAAATTTAACTGATAGCGTTGGCCGTCCCGAGCGGTATAATACAAGGTAACGCTTTGCGCTTTGATAGTGATGCCACGTTCGCGTTCTAGATCCATAGAGTCCAGTACTTGTTCGGACATTTCTCTCGCCGACAACCCTCCGCAAACTTGTATTAACCTATCGGCCAAAGTCGATTTTCCATGATCAATATGGGCAATAATAGAAAAGTTACGAATATTCTGCATGATAATATTGTATCGCCTTAAACTATTTAAAATGTCGTTTTTTTACTGGATAAAGCGAAAGAGTATAACGGATTTATACTCACAGCAATTGGATTTTTGGCAAGGCGCCGAGAAAATGAGCAACCGGAGTATATTAATAGATACATGAGGATTGCGAATTGAACGGCAACACAGTCAAAAATTCAAGTGCGAAGAGTCTATCTTTATTTTTGTAAACGTTGTTGTAACCATTGTGTTATATCCATAATTTCTTGTGGACAAACGCTATGACCTATTGGGTAACGATTAAACTGTACAGGATAAGCTAATTTTTTTAAACACTCGTAAGAAAATTCGCCTAATGCTGGTGCGACCACGTTATCTTCATCACCATGAGCCATAAAAATAGGAGTTGTTTTATTCGCGTCACTCGCTTCTTTTTCTAAAAAATGATGTAAGGGTAAGTAGGTCGATAAGGCCAAAACCCCCGCCAAAGCATGTGGATAACGTAAAGCCGTGTACAAAGCCATTGCGCCACCTTGAGAAAAACCTGCTAAAACAATCCGATTGGCAGGAATACCTCGCGCCATTTCTTTTTGCATCAACTCAAATAAGCTTTGCGCAGCAGCACGAATACCCGCCTCATCTTCAGGCGAGCCAAATGTTAGGCCATGGATATCATACCAAGCTGGCATTTTCACTCCACCATTTAAACTAATTGGTCTCACCGGCGCATGCGGAAAAACAAAACGAAAGCCTGTGCTTAAGGCCACTGCTCTAGCCATATTGGCTGAATCGTGACCACTGGCTCCGAGTCCATGTAAACAAATGATGCTAGCTGAAGGAGATTGGATCGGATTAAACTCTAAATAATCTAATGGCCTTGGGTTTTCCATTGTGAACCTCATAAAAATTAAGACTGTTTTTTACTATATTGCTTCCGAATTGCTTCCGAAGAAAAATCACTTATATTTTCAGTATATACCGCTCCCTAATATTTTTAAATTTTCCCCTTTGTGTTAAAAACGAGCAATTTTACTTAAAATTTTTGGCGTCAACTCCACCTAGGCAGGATTGTAAAATCTTAGCACAATAGAATTGATGGATTATTTTTAACCGCTCGCAATTTCAATTGCGAATACTATATACTAGGAGTTTCAAGGTTTCACAATAGCGCTTTATGAAGTTTTCATTAATCCTTGGCTGGCTCTTATACTTTAGGGTAAAAAAATTTTTTAGATGCTATTCGGCTGATAATAAATTAAATTTCTAGACCCATTAACTTTTAACTTTATGCGAACAAAACACTGCTGGTACACTCTTTATTTAAGTATTGTAGTTTTAGCCGGGTGTGGACAAATGGGTCCTTTATATTTACCCGATCAAAAACCACCCGTTTATATCCCTCATCATTTTGCTAAGCCTGCACCCTAATGTCTTTTCATTATTCAAATCAGGTTTTACATGCAGAAGCGATCCCTATCACACACTTATTAGCTAAATATGGTACGCCTTGTTATATCTACTCGAAAGCTAGCTTACATCGCCAATGGTGTAGGTTTAAACAGTTATTCCAAAACCCGCAGCAAATCTGTTATGCCGTAAAGGCTAATTCTAATCTTTCTATTTTAGCTATTTTAGCCAAATGGGGGGCCGGCTTTGACATTGTGTCTGGCGGAGAACTTGCTCGTGTCCTGCTAGCAGGAGGAAACGCAAAACAAACTGTATTTTCTGGTGTCGGTAAAACCAGCGAGGAAATCAAGACTGCTTTACGAGCAAATATTGGCTGCCTCAACGTTGAATCACCCTCTGAATTACTCAGAATCGAAGCGCTTGCAAAAAATTTGCGTCTACTGGCTCCGATTGCCTTGCGTATCAATCCCAATATAGATGCTAAAACCCACCCTTATATAACAACCGGTTTAAAAGGTACTAAGTTTGGTCTAAGCGAAGAAGATGCCTTATCACTCTATCGCTTAGCCGCACAATCTCAACATTTAAAGATTCAGGGTATTAGCTGTCACTTAGGTTCACAACTCACAACACTCGATCCTTTTTTACAAGCAATGGAGCAATTGTTAAATCTTGCCGAACAATTAGAGAAAGAAAATATCCTATTAAAAACTATTAATTTAGGCGGTGGCTTAGGTGTTGCGTATCAATCAGAAAATGTTCCCAGCCCTGAAGAATATTGCCAGAAAATTTTAGCTTTACTGAAAAAAAGAAACTCTAAACTTCATTTAATCATCGAGCCCGGCCGCGTAATTACCGCACAAGCAGGTATACTTGTCACCAAGGTTGAATACCTTAAATCGAATAGGGATAAAAACTTTGCTATAGTCGATGCAGGCATGAATGATCTCATCCGGCCTGCTCTTTATCATGCGGAACAAAACATATTACCCATCATGCAACATAGCGATAGGCCCAAAAAAAATTATGATATCGTCGGTCCTATTTGTGAAAGTAGTGACTTTCTCGGTAAAAACCGTCGACTGGCACTACAAGCTGATGATTATTTAGCAATTATGGATAGTGGTGCCTATGGTTTTTCTATGAGTTCCAACTATAATTCTAGACCGAGAGCCACCGAGATTATGGTTGATAAAGATCAAGTCTTTTTAATTCGCTCACGCGAAACCTTAGAGCAATTATGGGCAAATGAAACGATAATCTCCGCATCCAATTAAAAACCTAAAGCAAATCCAATGAAAACTGAATTTACTAAGATGCATTTATTAGGGAATGACTTTGTTGTTGTCGATGCCCTACAACAAAATTTTAAGCCCAATGGTAAATTGATAAGGCTCTGGGCCAATCGACACCGTGGTATTGGTTTTGATCAGCTATTGTTAATCGAAAAGCCTCGATCCAAATCCAAGCATTTTTATTATCGCATCTTTAATTCCGACGGCAATGAAGTCGCTCAATGTGGTAATGGCGCTTTATGTGTTGCAAAGTTTTTATTAGAAAAAAAACTTTGTATGGAAAATCCCATCCATCTGATGACCATGAATAATCCCTTGGAACTCAACATGGAAGCAAGTGGTAAAGTCACTGCCAATTTAGGTCTCCCGATTTTTAATCCAGAAAAAATTCCTTTTATCAGCCTGTCTGCACCACCCATTCATCCTATCGAAACACCTTTTGGGCGCTTTGATTGTTGTGTTTTATCTTTAGGCAATCCACACTGTGTGATTCAAGTCAATTGTTTAGATAAAGCACCGCTAGAAGACTTAGGCACCTATCTTAATCAGCATCCCTACCCTTATTTTCCGCAAGGGTGTAACGTCGAGTTTATGAAAATTCGGGATCCAAAACAAATCGATCTCCGTATTTATGAACGTGGTGCTGGAGAAACTCAAGCCTGTGGCAGTGGTGCCTGTGCTGCAGTCATTGCTGGACGTTTATTAAATCGGCTCACTAAAAAAGTTAATGTCAATTTACCGGGCGGCCTTCTCACAGTAAGGTGGGAAGGTGAAAATTCTCCTGTCTTTTTACGCGGAACCCCTGTCAAAATATTTAGTGGTGTTATCGATTAACCCACATTGGGTCCCAGCATTTTTTTAGGGTCAACCGCTTTATCGAATTCTTCCCCTTTGAGATAACCCAAAGACAAACAGGCTGCACGTAAACTCGTTTCTTCATGTAGCGCTTTATGCGCAATTTTAGCGGCTTTATCATAACCAATAATAGGATTTAAAGCTGTCACTAACATCAGTGAATTTTCTAGAAAATGCTTAATTTTAGCTTGGTTGGCTTTTAAGCCTTTAACACAGTAGTTAGTAAAGGATTGGCACGCACTACTCAATAAATCGACCGATTGTAAAAAATTATAAATCATCACAGGCTTATAGACATTTAATTCGAAATTACCTTGACTACCTGCTAAGGTGATCGCCGTATCATTGGCCATCACTTGTACGCATATCATGGTCATGGCTTCACATTGGGTAGGATTCACTTTACCCGGCATAATCGAAGAACCCGGTTCGTTTTCAGGTAAAATGAGTTCACCTAAACCCGAACGCGGACCCGAACCTAACCAACGAATATCATTGGCTATTTTCATTAAAGCACAAGCTAAGGTTTTGAGCGCTCCGCTAGCAAAGACTAACGCGTCATGAGCAGCCAATGCCGAAAATTTATTTTTCGCTGAAACGAAAGGTAATTTAGTTTCTTCAGCAATGATTTTTGCAGTTAATTCGGCAAATTTTGGATGTGTATTCAAGCCTGTACCCACTGCTGTACCGCCAATTGCCAACTGATAAAGCCCTGGTAAGGTTTGTTCGATATTCGCTAATATCGATTCCAATTGATCGACATACGCTGAAAACTCTTGGCCTAAGGTTAAGGGTACCGCATCTTGTAAGTGCGTACGTCCAATTTTAATAATATCCTTAAATTCATGAACTTTTTCAATCAATGCTGCATATAATGTCTGCACAGCTGGAATTAATTGTCTAACAATAGCCAGTACAGCAGCGATATACATCGCGGTAGGAAAGGTATCGTTAGAGGACTGGGATTTATTAACATGGTCGTTAGGGTGAACCGGATTTTTACTGCCACGCTCTCCCCCGGCTAATTCTATGGCACGATTGGCAATTACTTCATTCACATTCATATTCGTTTGTGTGCCACTACCCGTTTGCCAAACGCGTAAAGGAAATTCAGCATCAAGCTGTCCAGACTTTACTTCTTCGGCCACTTGGATAATTAAATCAGCTTTGTCCTTTGTTAATAAACCTAATTCCAAATTGGCTTTAGCAGTCGCTTTTTTCAAAATGCCAAACGCATGAATGACCGCCAACGGCATCGCTTCGTGACCTATGGCGAAGTGATGCAAACTCCGTTGTGTTTGAGAACCCCAATAGTGATGCGCTGGAACTTCAATCGGCCCCATACTATCGGTTTCAATACGCGTATTTTTTGTATTTTCTGACATACCACCCCTATAAACAAATTAGTTCAGCAAATTTAAAGTGAGTTTGCCAACAAAGTATAAAGACTCTATTTACCATTGGCTAGTTTTAAGCTAAGCCACCCAAACTTAATGAGCAACACTAGTCTAAATCACTGGCAATTTAGAGGTTGCGCCCGCTTGTTCATACACACATTTCGGCACTAAATAACCGGGTAACCTCTCGCGCAATGCAGTCATGAGCTGTTTAGCTTTTGTTCGAGACACCTCAAAATGTGCAGCCCCCTGCACTTTATCTAATAAATGCAAATAATAAGGGAGAATCCCACAGACAAATAAACGTTGACTCAAATTAACTAAAGCTTCAACATTATCGTTGATACCTTTTAATAACACGGTTTGATTTAATACCGTAATTTTTTGTTGACGTAATTTGCTCATCGCATGTTGCACCGAATCATCTAATTCATTAGCATGATTACTATGCGTAACCAATACCGGTTGCAAACGTGTTGCAGTAAACCCATTTAAAAACTCAGGGGTAATACGCTCGGGTAAGACAATCGGTAAACGAGAATGGATGCGTAAAATCTTTACATGCGTTATATTCGCCAGATCATTGGCACATTGTTTCAAATAGTGATCATTAGCCAATAAAGGATCGCCGCCACTGAAAATAACTTCACTGATTGAAGTATCCGCTTGGATATACGCTAAAATAGCCTGCCATGCCTTGCCACCCGGAATATTCTCTGTGTAAGGAAAATGACGGCGAAAACAATATCGACAATTTATTGCGCAGGCCCCTGTCATCGTTAGCAGCACTCTGCCATGATACTTATGTAATAACCCAGGCAATGGATTAATGGCATGCTCGTGCAAAGGATCACGACTAAATCCTTCCGCCGTTATTTCCTCTGCAGCTAAAGGAAGTACTTGTTGTAAAAGCGGATCAGCTGGATTGCCTTTTTCCATCCTTGCCACAAAATTTTCCGGAACGCGTAAAGGAAATAATTTTGCTGCTCGCTGTGCGTCGGATAACAAGCTAGAATTTAATTCTAATTTGTCAAGCAATTCTGCCGGATCGGTAATTACTGCTTTAAGTAAGCATTGCCAATTTTTTTGCATAAGAAATTTTTATTTAGATTAGAAACACTTCATCCTATCAAGCAGTAATAACGCTTTTTAGTTTTTATGGGCACACAACCATGGTCCCATTTAATATGCAAACGACATTGCTTAAATTAATATTGGGACCGGATGCCAATGTAGTGCTCATCCCACCTGATACAGATAGCGTACCACTATTCATAGTTATACTGCCGCCACCTGTAGTCAATAAACCCTCTGTTGTTGAAGCGGGGTCATTGTTTCTTACATCAAGATTACTACGATTCATTGTCACAGAACCACTCTGGGATAGAACTCCTATAGTAACAATATTACCCACTAATCCAACCACATTTATCTGGCTATCATTAACCTGCGCATTAGAATTTGTTGCATCAATTCCAGCAGGAGCAGTAGCGCTATTAACATTAATAACACTTGATTGCATTAGTAAGGAAGCATTATTAAGTTCAATAGCAAACTCACTGGAATTAATAATTGAATTTTCCAGTGTTACACTGCCACCGCTCGCAATACTCATTCCGGTTTCATAAGTAGTATTAGCACCACCAATGACACTATTGCTTATCAATACATTGTTCGCCCCAGAAACATTAATGCCTATATCGGATACCGCTGTATTGACTAAAATAACACCATCTAAAGTATTATTACCTAACAGATTAAAAGCCCCATTAAAAGTAGAACGTGCTGCACCCGTTGCAGGGGCTGAATAGTTGGCTGTTCTGGAAAAAACACTTTGACCATTATTTAACGTTAGAGCCGTATTTACACCCGCTGCGGCCGGATAAGCTCCTCCATTAAAATAAAAGTCAGTATTTGGCAATAAAATATTTAATGTATTAACGCCGGTTTGACTAAAGTCCGTCGGCCCGCAAGGATTTTCAAAGGTACAGTTAGCTAAGGTTAATCCTACTCCACCCCCATTCGGCGTTCCCGTTTGACTAAAGAAAGCAATACTATCACTGACCAATACACGACTACTACCGCCACCTATTCCATATAATAACGTTTTACTCGGTATCCCAGCAGAACCATGACCTAAATTGGCTAAATAGCGTTCCACCGGATCCGTTAAACGTTCGGATAGACCTGGATCCGTCCAATGTTTTCTTACTCCTCCAAAACTAATTCCTACACCACCCACTACGTGATTATGTTGATAATTATCGTAACTATAATTCGCAAATACTCGGATATTGTCATTAACCCAATATTCCATGCCCGCCGCACCACCACACACATTATCGGCATTGGCTATGCCAAAAAAATAAGCTCCCAAATAACCCTTTAAGGGCACAGTACGAAAGAGTTGATAACCCACTCTTGCATCCATACCATTACCCACTTGTTGAATGGCATTCGCATCGTTAAACACGCTATTTCTTATCTCCGTATGACCTGTAAAAACTGTGTTCACGACATTGAATCTTCTTATGCCTAATTCATTACTACGTCCTGCCACAGGAATATACGCATTAATCCGTGCATCCCAACGACTTCCCATCACTTCTAAACCTGGATTCGTTATCCAAAATCCACTGCTATTTTCAGCACATGTATGCCCTGCAAAAAGATACCAGCCTAATATCGCCGACTCATTTTTAATCCAGCGATAACCTAAACCCACATCACCATACCATTGCTGATCACTGCCGTACGCGCCTTGTGGATTCACATACAAATTATGTTGTCGATCTCCATCCAAAGAAATCATCAAATCCGCCTGACCTACCGTATACACACCCGTAGATGCATTCGCTGAAAATCGTGGCGGTAAGAGTTCTCGTGCTTGAACATTCGATATAAAAAAAATAGAGAAAAGTATAAAATAAAAAGCATGACTCTTTAACATCAATCCCTTTCCTTGTCCCAAATATTCTTAATAAAAATCGAACTTATGACAATGCGTTACTTTGAGGAATTTATTTTTAATACTTAAATGGGTGTAATTCGCTAAACTCTATTAGACAAAAAAATTAATATAATTATTTAGGCTTTCCATACGGGTATCAAATTATACCTTACTAAAGATAGTATGCACTAAAACGACTAATCTTGCATACCTTGTGAAGGAAGCATTACGTGAGGAAGTGGTTGATTAAGACTCGCTAAATCGTCAGGGGGAATATTAAGCAAGTGTAATGCATTATTCATCACATGGGAAAAAATAGGTCCTGCCGTATAACCGCCATAATATAAGCGACCTTTTGGATCATGCAACACAACTGCAACGACAAGACGTGGGTGGCTCGCAGGAGCAATGCCAATAAAAATACTATTATAACGATGTTTTTCATAACCATGCACACCGACTATACGCACAGTACCGGTTTTACCGGTCACTCTATAGCCTGGAACGCGTGCTAAGGGTGCTGTTCCACCTTTAGTCAGTACGGACTCTAACATATCCAACACTTCTCTACTAATAGTCTTATCTAGCACCCGTTGTCCCGATGGAGCATCACCTTGAATTTTAAGAAAAGTCACCGGAACTTTAACACCCCCATCCGCTAACACGGCATAAGCTTGTGCCAACTGCAAAGCAGTCACTGAAATTCCATAACCAAACGACAAGGTCGCTAATACAAAAGGATTCCATACTTTAAAATTGGGTAAACTACCGGTTCGCTCACCCGGGAAACCACTTTGCGTAATTTGACCAAAACCCACTGTATTTAAAGTATTCCATAAATTTTCCGCGGGTAGTGAAAGAATTAATTTTGACATACCCATGTTGCTAGAAATCTGTAATATCTTGGTTAAATCCATGACACCATTATTACGTTCATCCATAATACGTTTACCGGCAACGATCATCCAACCAGGCGATGTATCGATTTGACTACTAGGAGTAAATCGACTACTGGCTAACACGCTCGCCATACTAAAGCTTTTAATGGTAGATCCCGGCTCAAACAAATCGGTTAATGCACGATTACGCGTATGGCCGTCCTGTGTTGTAAGCCTGTCATTAGGATTATAAGAGGGCCAGTTTGCCATTGCTAAAATTTCACCCGTTTTAACATCAAGTACAACGACCGATCCAGAATCCGCTTGATATCGTTCGATTCCTGTCTTAAGCTCTCTAAAAGCCGCATATTGGATGCGTTTATCTATACTTAATTGTAATTGATGTCCTGGTCTGGGTTGACGGATTGATCGTATATCCGCTACAACATGCCCTAATCGATCTTTAATCACTTTCTTTAAACCGGATTGACCTTCTAGCCAATTATTATAAGCGAGTTCTAAACCTTCTTGCCCTTTATCATCCACATTCGTTAAACCCACCACATGTGCCATCACCGGTCCTTCTGGATAATAACGATGATATTCATTTTGTAAAAAAAGGCCGGGTATTTTTAGATCCTTGATTTGCTTGGCTAAACTGGGATTTAAACCACGCTTTAAATAAACAAATTCTTTAAATTGACCATGTAACCCTATTTCATGAATAGTTTGAGGATTGATGTGTAAAAAATGACTGAGTAAAGAAAGTTGTTGTCTATTCGGCTTAAAATAAGCAGGATCTATCCAAATAGCATCTACCGGAGTACTGATCGCTAAAGGTTCACCACGGCGATCCAAAATCATACCGCGATGTGCAGGAATAGTTAACGTACGCACTGTTCTTGCATTCCCTTGGTTACGTAAGAATTGGCGATTAACAATCGTTAAATTGATAAGTCGTCCAATTAAACCTAAGGCGACGATCAACAATATAAAAACCACTATCATCAAACGCCATTGGTAGGTCGAAGCAATAGGAGTACGTTTGTTTTTTTTGACGCGACGACGCTGCATGAAAACTAAACCTCTTGCTAAACCAAATTAAGAGCTTGAGTCCGAGGCAAGCAAGTCAAAAACCAAAATTATCTTGAGAAATAAATATTCTAAATTCTTTTCACAGAATAAAATCAAGTCGACAAGACCCTTTATAAAAAGATCGAATAGCATTTTTAAACAGACTTCGTTAATAAAACCGTGTTTTTCATTTCAGGAATTCGCATTCCTAATTCTTGTTGCGCTAAAGTTTGTATTCTCACTGGCGCCACCCAAGTATTTTCTTCGAGTAATAATTGGCTCCATTCTGTTTTTAAATGATCGTAATCTTGCTGACTTGCTTGTAACTGACTATATAAATTACGCTGTACGGTTTTTATATAAATCACTGAGAGTGCTGAAGACAATACGGCAAGTATTAATAAAATGAGTCCTAACATCTTTAAGGAAATGACCCAACTTTGCCCTCGCTCCCAAGTTAAAGAACTTTGTGTTAAAGCACGTGCTGCCATATTCATGATATTTTCTCCGCAATTCGTAACACAGCGCTACGCGATCGTGGATTCGCTTTAATCGCATACGCATCCGGTTTAATCCTGCGACCTAAATTTTTTAATTTAGGCTCCCATTTAGCTGGCATGAAAGGTAGCTTTTTTAACTCCACCGCTTCATGAGTATGCTGGCGAATAAACCGTTTTACGATTCGATCTTCTAACGAATGGAAGCTAATAACCAATAAACGTCCACCTATCTTCAACACTTCCAAACTTTGTTCTAAGCAGACTTTTAAATCTTCCAACTCATTATTAATTCGAATGCGTATTGCTTGAAAGGTTTGTGTAGCAGGATGTTTATGCCTCTCCCAACGAGGGTGAGCTAATTTCACTACATTCGCTAAATGAACCGTCGTTGCGATAGGTCTTAATTTCCGTTCTTCTCCTATTGCTCGAGCAATACGTTTTGCATAACGTTCTTCGCCATAATCCTTTAATACTTGTGCAATTTCCTTCTCTTGTGCACAGGCTAGCCATTCTGCTGCGCTGATTCCTGTTTTTGGATCCATGCGCATATCTAATGGCCCATCTCGTAAAAAACTAAATCCTCTATCCGCTTGATCTAATTGAGGGGAAGAAACCCCTAAATCTAATAAGATTCCAGCGACCTGACGCATAATACCTTCGATTTCTGCTATGGCTTTTAGACGCTTAAATGAACCCTGATACACTTTAAAGCGCTCATCATGACCCCATTGCTGGTGTGCATAAGCCACGGCTTCAGGGTCCTTATCAATAGCAATTAATCTTCCTTTAGGTCCTAAATTCTGTAAAATTTGTCCCGCATGCCCACCACGTCCAAACGTGGCATCCATATAAATTCCATCCACATCAATGGCTAAATTTTCAACAACCTCTGCCAATAAAACCGGTTGATGCTGCTCTTGTTTTTGCATCGACAAACGCCTACAACGCTAAATTCTGTAACTCACCAGGTAACTCTTCCGGTTTAACGGTCTCTGAAATCCATTGAGTACGATAATCGTCCCATTCTCTAGCGCTCCACAATTCAATTTTTCTACCTTGACCTACGACCATAATTTCTTTTTCTAAATGTGCATAATTTCTTAACAGTGCTGGCAATAAAACTCGGCCATTGGTATCGACATCCAAATCAGTTGCATGACCTATCAGTAATCGTTGAATACGCCGCACAGCCGGATTAAAACTGGGTAAGGCCTGCAATTTTTCTTCGATGATTTCCCATTCCTGTAAAGGATAAAGCAATAAACAAGGAGACTCGGTATCGATAGTAAGTACTAGTTGAGGTTCTTTATCTGTAGGTAGTAACTGTCGATAGCGAACCGGTAACTTGATCCGGCCCTTCGCATCGAGCACTACCAAATTTATACCCCGAAACATAATTTATCCCATTTTTGCCCACATTTACCCACTTTTTGCCACTTAATTACACTATAGGAATTAGAATTGCTTCTTGTCAAGCATTAGCTGGGCTTAGATAAAATTGATGGGGAGTTTTGTGTTTAATAAGCACAAAATGAGCCGATACAGAAAAAAATTTAGCGAATTAATTACCTGAATGGTAATACTTTTTTAGAAAAAGAGAGTTAGCCGATAAGCCGGGTTCTGTCGTGGACAGTCATTCATCTAGGATATACGTCACCATACATCTCAAGCGACCTACCCGAACCTAGCGTGGGCCACGCCTAAAAGGTTCCTATTTGGTCTTGCTCCAAGTGGGGTTTGCCCTGCCATCACTGTTACCAATGATGCGGTGCGCTTTTACCACACCTTTTCACCCTTACCCAGTCTATACTCTTCACACTTGAGTTTTTGGCTGTGTTGCCGCTCAACTCGCAATGCTCATGTATTTTGGATATACATGTTGACTGCACGAACGCGGCACTTGCCAAACATCCAATTGCTGTGAGTATATAATTTCACTAAGGCGGTATATTTTCTGTGGCACTTTCCGTAGGCTTACACCTCCCAGGCATTACCTGGCACTTTGCCCGATGGAGCCCGGACTTTCCTCTGTAGAAACTACAGCGACTGTCTAGCCAACTCTACTTCAGCTTAGCGTACTATTTTTTCCCTATGCTTTGCAATACAATTAAAAAGTTTTATTCTCCTATTTATTAATGATGGTTTAATGAAAAAATTATATATAGGTTTAATGTCAGGCACGAGTATGGATGCAGTGGATGTTGCATTAGTCGATTTTTCAAATAATCAACCCAAATTACTTGCTACCTATAAATCCCCTTTACCTCATCGGTTACGTAAAGAACTCAATAAACTTTACTCTATAGATTCAATTAACATAGTAAAATTTGCTGAACTCGATCAAAAAATCGCATTAATTTCGGTGGAAGCCGTTAAAAAACTATTAGAAAAAAGTCAATGTTCTGCTAAAGATATTTTAGCGATAGGTAGCCACGGGCAAACTGTTTTTCATTATCCCCATCTTTCAAATTATCCATTTACTCTTCAGATTGGCGATCCCAATATCATTGCAGAAAAAACCGGTATTACGACCATTGCGGATTTTCGTCGACGAGATATTGCCGCCGGAGGTCAAGGAGCGCCCTTAACGCCGGCTTTTCACAACACGATTTTACGCAATAAAAAAGAAGAGACTATCGTATTAAATCTCGGTGGAATTGCCAATATCACTTATTTACCTGCTGATCTAAAAGCGACAGTTTTAGGCTTTGATACGGGTCCTGCGAATTGCCTACTCGATCAATGGATACAATATCATTGTAAACGCTGGTTTGATGACGAGGGTGCTTGGGCAGCAAGTGCCTCTTTTGACCAAGCCTTATTAAACCAATTTTTATCTGATCCTTATTTTCAACTAAAACCTCCAAAAAGTACTGGGCCCGAATATTTCAATTTCAAATGGATACAGACACAACTTGCTTTGCTAAATCAACCGCCCGCACCTGCTATAGTGCAAGCAACTCTTTGCGAACTGATTGCTGTCAGTATTTCAAAAGCTATATTAAGCTTTAAAAGTACGCATGGCGTGATTTTACTCTGTGGGGGAGGAAGTAAAAATACTTATTTAAGAAAACGCATCCAACAACATTGCCGCCACCATCCTATCTTATTAACCGATGATCGAGGAGTACCCAGTGATTGGTTAGAAGCAATGGCATTCGCATGGCTTGCAAAACAAACTTTAGAAGGCAAATCCAGTAACCTCCCCGAAGTAACCGGCGCTAAAAACGCAACCATACTCGGTGGAATTTACTTAAAAACTTAAGCAGCAAAAGAAGAACCGCAACCGCACGTGGTTTTAGCATTCGGATTACGGATAATAAACTGTTCCCCCGTTAAATCCGATTTATAATCTATTTCTGCACCGACTAGATAAGCGAGGCTCATAGGATCAACGAGTAGCTGAATGTTGATAGGACAATGATCTCCAGCATCTTCTTTAACGATAGTTTTGGTTATCACCGTATCATCGTCATTGATAGTCTCATCGAAACTAAATCCGTATTGAAAACCAGAACAACCACCACCCGTAATAAATACACGTAGTTTTAACTGAAAATTCCCTTCTTCAGTAATCAGCTCCCCTATTTTGTTGGCTGCATTTTCAGTCATAACAATCGGCTGCATTTCAAACAGAGACGTCTCTGGAGGCAAATTTTGTGTCGATGTTATTTCTGACATAAAGACCTACTCGTATGGGAATTGGGTAAAAATTATACATCATTTTGGGAGCTAGGCCTATCCTAAGCCTATCTATTCGTAGAAATAGCTGAGCCTTGAGAACATCCCTTTAAGCATTTAACTAACGCTCTGTAATTGTCTTCTCAACTGCTTAAAATCCTTAAGATTTAAACTATCCGGCAATAAAACTAAAGAAATTTTAGTTTTTTTCTTATTTAAAGCAACAAAATTTAATAGCACAAAATAGCGGGTACAAATGCTATCATCCGCCAAATGTTGCATACTCACTTCACCAAGATTATTCCTTAACTGCCAACAACCGATGCTTTGTTGCCAAAATTCAATGACAGAATGAGGATTATTTAATAAGACATGTTGGCAAAAAAGCGTCACAAAACTCATCAAACAAGCCAAACTTAACAGTAATTTAGTCCACCAGGGCCAGGGCAAAAAGCACAAGCAAGCGATAGCGCCACCATGAACCACCAGGAGTAAAATAGCTAAATAATAAGAAGATTTTAAACGATAAAAATTAGCCGCCACAACTTATCCGTTCCATTAAAGCTTGCATCGCTCTATCTGTCATGGGCTGACGCTTAATTAAATAAGAATAAAGTTCTTGATCAGAATAAGTTAACAATTGTTCAAATAGATCTTGATCATTAGGCACTAAAGTTAGATAGTTTTTATCAAAAAAAGCTTGTAAAATAAGATCTAATTCTAGCATTCCGCGCCGACATTGCCAACGTAAACGTTGTCGTTTTTCTTGCAAATTCTTCATAACGAGAAGTAATAATCTCTACCAAAAATCAAAAGTTAGTTGACTAGAATATCACGAATTTGCCGCTGACTACTATCGCCCATAATAGCATAGCCTGCGGCATGAGGAAGTTTATCCTGATAGATTTTGGAAAAATTGCTGAGATACTCAGGATTAAAAAAAATACTTTTCACACCTAAGCTAGATAAAGTCACATAATTAGCACGTAACCCTAAAGGCGTTTTTTTCAAAAAAAGTAATTCTAATTCTGGGTAAAGAGAATCCGTGTCTTGTATCGTATTTTTGTTAGTTTTTTCAACCAAAGCAAAAATATCACGGGTTTCAAGAATATCATCCCGATGATCTTCTGCAGATTGGGTCGGATGAACCACTAAAAATCCAGAATTTTCAGGCAAAAAGCTAGGATAATCTTTATTTTTAATACTGAGATCCAACACTAAGGCTCGAGTTAATGGTCGAAATCCCATAAAAAAAATTTCTTCGCTGGGAAAAAATCGAGTCAATAAAATATACGCTAAACTGGCTATCGCCACTAACAAAACCGCTATCAGTATTTTTAAGCTAGTCATTTTGGTCATTTTATTTCCCTATCATTTCGACAAAAAAGATAAAAATTAATCTAGTATACTGTTCGTATCTTGATGACTACGCGTGCAATAAGTTTATTTGGCAGGCCGATATCGTTCATCATGTTTTGCCAGTACTTGTTTGGCTTGCATAATACCCCCCGGATCCAAACTCCCTTCAACCACCACTGACTGTCCTTCACGGAACAAATCCGGTAGCACCCCTTGATATTCCACTAGCACATTATGCGACGCATCACTCACTACAAAAGAAACTAACAATTGTTGCTCATTTTGTTTCACGGTGCCTTTTTTAACTTGACCCCCTAAACGAAAAAGTCGACCTGGGGTTACGTGTCGTTCAGCGAGTTGGGTAGGTGTATAAAACAAATTAATGTTTTGTTTTAACGCATAGAGAGATAAACCAATAACGAATGCAGCCACCATTATCATGAACAAAACGAAATTTAAACGTTTTTTTTGGAGCACATTCATTGCATTTTTTTGTCCGTAGTCCTAAAAGAAATAGCGACTCTATTTCAGAGAACAACTAAGTATTAGTAATCCGTTCATTGACTTGTAACGCTGCAAAAACTTCATTGAATTGTTGAGTAACACGCAAAAAAGTGGTGCGTTTAGAAAGTTCTTTCAAACGCTGCGCACCCACATAAGTGCAGGTAGAACGTAATCCGCCTAAAATATCAAGTAGGGTATTTTCGACCTTACCTCGATAAGGAATATTAACTGAACGACCCTCACTAGCACGATAGTCATTCATCTTACCATGATGTTTATGCATCGCCTCACTTGAACTCATTCCATAAAATCGCATAAACAATTGGCCATTTTCCTCTACCTTTTCACCCGCACATTCTTCGTGACCGGCCAGCATACCCCCTAGCATAACAAAGTCTGCTCCTGCAGCAAATGCTTTAGCGACATCCCCCGGTGAAACGCAGCCACCGTCTGCACACAAATGCCCGCCTAAACCATGTACTGCATCTGCACATTCTATGATAGCGGATAATTGAGGATAGCCTACACCTGTTTTCAAACGGGTTGTACAAACAGAACCCGGACCGATACCGACTTTAACAATATCAGCTCCTGCTAAAACCAATTCTTCAGCCATTTCAGCCGTCACTACATTACCCGCGATTAATGTTTTTTTAGGATATTTTTTTCGTAATGCTCGAATACTATCAACAAAACGTTGCGTATAACCATTAGCAACATCAATGCAAATAAAAGGACTCGGTGCACTTTTAATAATTTTTGCCAGCATATCGGCATCTTCCGGTTTAATTCCTGTCGTCGGGAAACAATAAGAAGTCAGTTTAGCGTGTTGAGTAGAAAATTTTTTCCAGTCTTGTAAGCTTGCAAACTTATCAATCGCGGTAAGTAATTTATGATGTGCTAAGCTTTTCGCCATAGCAAAAGTACCCGTATGATCCATATTCGAAGCAATAATAGGAATACCTTTCCATGAAAGCCGTGAGTGCTTAAAGGTATAGTCACGAGTTAAATCCACATCGGCACGCGTTTGCAACGTGCTGCGTTTCGGCCTAATTAACACGTCTTTAAAATCTAATCTTATTTCGTGCTCAATGCGCATAGTGTAACCTCATGACTTATTGACAGACTCGCTGCATAACGCCACACAGCGAGTTTAATCACTTTTTACCAGGATCTACAAAAATAAACCGCGTGTAGATATAGTAAGCTTTAAAATGGGCTATGTTATCATATCATTGAACACGATAACGAAACTGCTAGCTTAAATTCTAAAGCCTAACTTTCAATACGCATCGTTTTGGTTATGAAAATGCTGCTTTCTAAACACTAGACTTGCGCGTTTATCCGTACAAGCAACTCTATCAATACTGCTGGAAAGAAGTCTTATGAAAAAACCCCTGGTCCTAGTCGATGGCACTTCCTATCTATACCGTGCTTTTCATGCACTTCCGCCGTTAAGTAATTCTAGAGGGGAACCCACCGGCGCCGTTTATGGTGTCATTAATATGCTACGCAGATTAATTAAAGACACTAACCCAGAGTATATGGTAGTGGTTTTTGATGCTAAAGGTAAAACTTTCCGTGAAGAATTATATACGGAGTACAAAGCTCATCGCCCTACGATGCCAGATGACTTACAATTCCAAATAGAACCTCTCTATGCCATCGTGCGTGAATTAGGCTTACCACTCATTATCCATTCAGGCGTTGAAGCCGATGATGTGATAGGGACTTTAGCCGCTAAAGCAGTACAACAACAGCTACCGGTTTTAATTTCTACCGGTGATAAGGATTTTGCGCAATTAGTTTGCGAACACATTACCTTAGTGAACACCATGACCAACTCTCGATTAGACTATCAAGGTGTCGTTGATAAATTTGGTGTCACTCCAGAACAAATAACCGATTATTTAAGTTTGATTGGTGATACGGTGGATAATGTCCCTGGAATTCCCAACGTAGGACCAAAAACTGCAGCAAAATGGCTGAATCACTATGGAACTCTGGAATCACTGATAAAAAACGCCCATGAAATTAAAGGCAAAGTAGGAGAAAATCTTAAAGCGCATCTCGACAAACTCCCCTTATCGCGTCAATTAGTTACGATTAAAACTGATGTCGACCTCGAGTTTGACTTAGAAAAATTTCGGCCCCAAGCTCCTGATACTTTAGCGTTAATGAATAGCTATAAAAAACTAGAATTCAAAGGATGGATGCGCGAATTAGAAAAAAATTTAGATTTAAGCAACCAAGCGAACGATAAAAATCTATCTACACAAACCGCTTATTCATTAATTCTCGACGAAGAAGCTTTTCAAGTACTTTTAAAACAATTAATAACAAGTAAACTCTGGGCATTCGATACTGA
This sequence comes from Candidatus Rickettsiella isopodorum, assembly GCF_001881495.1. Lineage (NCBI taxonomy): Bacteria > Pseudomonadati > Pseudomonadota > Gammaproteobacteria > Legionellales > Coxiellaceae > Rickettsiella > Candidatus Rickettsiella isopodorum. Next base: position 271,337 of record NZ_LUKY01000032.1, read on the forward strand.
AACAACGAGTTTAGACGTCATGCAAGCCGAACTGGTCGGTCTATCTTTTGCCATTCAATGTAAAAAACCTGTGTATATCCCCCTGGCCCATAATTATCCAGAAGCACCCAAACAATTATCTAGAGATTGGGTTTTACAACAATTAAAACCTTTATTTGAAGATCCTAAACAATTAAAAATAGGTCATAACTTAAAATATGATAGCGGCATACTGGCGAATTATGAGATCCCACTGCAAGGGCTTCACTTTGATACCATGTTAGCGTCTTATTTACTCGATAGTGCAAGTAATTCACATAGCCTCGATAGTGCGGCAATAAAACATCTGGACCATAAAACCATACGTTTTGAAGAAATCGCTGGTAAAGGGTCAAAACAAAAAACATTTAATCAAATCGATATCCAGGAAGCCGGTCCTTATGCTGCCGAAGACGCCGATATTGCTTTACGGTTACATGAAATTCTTAAACCGCAATTAGAGACATTAGCAGGTTTATCTAAAGTTTTTAGCGACATTGAAATGCCGTTAATACCCGTATTATCCCGCATTGAGCGTCACGGGGTGTTAGTCGATGCACAATTACTAGAAAAACAAAGTCGTTCGATTGCAAAACGTTTATTAAAACTTGAAGAAGAAGCCTATCAATTGGCCGGTAAAACCTTTAACTTAGGATCTCCAAAACAATTACAAACGGTGTTATTTGCGGAGCAAGGCTTACCTATTTTAGAAAAAACACCCAAAGGCCAAGCTTCAACCTCTGAAAGTGTTTTGCAAGCACTCGCTATAAAATTTCCGCTAGCTAAAGTCATTTTAAAGCATCGAAGTTTAAGTAAATTAAAATCAACCTATACAGACAAACTTCCATTACAGATTAATCCAAAAACCGGTCGTATCCACACCTCTTATCATCAAGCTGCCGTCGTAACAGGACGGCTCTCGTCCTCAGATCCTAATCTACAAAATATTCCAGCACGCACAAAAGAAGGTCGAAAAATCCGACAGGCTTTTATTGCTCCAGCGGGCTATAAAATCCTTGCTGCGGATTATTCTCAGATCGAATTACGTATTGTTGCCCACTTTTCACAAGATAAAGGTTTATTGGATGCGTTTGCACGAGGTCTTGATATTCACAAAGCCACTGCAGCAGAGGTTTTAAATATTCCCTTAGATCAAGTGTCACATGAACAGCGTCGTAGTGCTAAAGCGGTCAATTTTGGCCTCATTTATGGAATGTCTGCCTTTGGCTTAGCCAAACAACTAGGCATTTCACGTGAAGAAGCTAAAAATTATATCGATCGCTATTTTGCTCGTTACCCTGGCGTAAAAGACTATATGGAGCGAACACGGCAACAAGCTCATGAACAAGCTTATGTCACGACCTTATTTGGACGTCGTTTGAATTTAGCCTTTATTAATTCCAGTGATCCTTTACAACGTCGAGCCAGTGAACGTGCTGCAATTAATGCTCCCTTACAAGGTAGTGCAGCAGATATCATAAAAAAAGCGATGATCACTATTGATCATGCTTTAACTCAGCAAGCTTTTAAAGCACATATGATTATGCAAGTTCACGACGAACTGGTGTTCGAAGTCGCTGATGAGGATCTTAAGTCAGTAAAACAACTGATTGAAGATTTAATGGTCAATACCACACAGCTGTCCGTTCCCCTCATGGTCGATACTCAGATAGGATCGAATTGGAGCAAAGCCCTTTAACTAGAAGAACGTCATTTTATCTTAAATATACCAAAAATTACCTATTAGGTATAAAATGACGGACCTTAAAAAAATCCGAAATTCATTTTTTATCACTATTTTTATGCGAATATCCTGTTCTGTTGAGCGGATGAACCGATAGACTACACGCTTACATTCTCCCTGACTCCCCTCTGACCGGACAAACTCTTAATGTTCAGGGCTATGCCCTATGCATTTCCCATGCTAAACTTACTGCGCTTGGTTATAAGCTAAATAAATTTAAGACCAAGGCTTTTTGAGATTATATTTATATTTAAAATTTGCATGGAGAAGCTAATTATGTCTAAAGGGCAACTACAAGATCCTTTTCTAAACGCATTGCGTAAAGATAAAGTTCCTGTTTCGATCTATCTTGTTAACGGGATTAAACTTCAGGGTTTAGTCGAATCATTTGATCAGTTCGTAGTGTTATTAAAAAACTCAGTTAGCCAAATGGTCTACAAACATGCTATTTCAACAGTCGTTCCAGCAAAGAATGTTAAATTAGCAAGTATTGATGAAAGCAATGATCTACAAAATTGTAATGTGACTGACGAGGAACTAGAAATCAGTAATGCTTGAACGTCCCCAAAGCGGTGAGCTAGCGCTTTTAGTCCATATTTATTTTAAAAAATATGAACACGAAGAAATAGTAAAAGAATTTCAGGAGCTAGCTCTAGCAGCGGGCGCCCAACCGATGGCTCTCATCACTGGGCGACAACGTCGGGCTCAAGTAAAATATTTCATTGGCTTAGGTAAGCTTGAAGAAATAGTCACTGCCACCATTGCACACCGATCGCAGTTAATTCTATTTAATCATGATCTCAGCCCCGCTCAAGAACGAAATTTAGAACAAAAATTACATTGTCGTGTATTAGGGCGCACCGGATTAATCCTCGATATTTTTGCGCGACGTGCACGTACTTTTGAAGGGAAATTGCAGGTTAAGCTTGCGCAATTAGAACATCTCTCCACTCGGCTGATCCGTGGTTGGACACACTTAGAAAGGCAACGCGGTGGTATTGGCTTACGCGGTCCTGGTGAAACACAATTAGAAACGGATAAACGTTTAATTCGACAACAAATTAAAGTGATACAAAAACGTTTAGAAAAAGTTCGCTCGCAACGTGCGCAAAGTCAGCGTGCAAGAAGAAAATCTCACACACCCTATATCTGCTTAGTCGGTTACACTAATACCGGAAAATCTACATTGTTTAATCGGTTAACTAAATCAACCGTCTTCGTTGCCAACCAGCCTTTTGCGACACTAGATCCCAGTATACGTCGTATGCCTCTTAATGACGGACAAATAGCCATTTTGGCCGACACGGTGGGTTTCATACGTCACTTGCCTCACCCTCTAGTAGCCGCTTTTCGTGCAACATTAGAAGAAACCCAACAAGCCGATCTATTATTGCATGTAGTCGATGCCACTAATACAGAAAAGAACGAATGTAACCAAGCGGTTCATGACGTTTTAAAACAAATACACACGGATCACATTACTCAATTAGTCGTCATTAATAAAATCGATCGACTTGAAAATTACTCGCCCCGCTTAGAACGCAATGCAGCAGGCCTACCGACTAAGGTTTGGATATCTGCTCAATCGGGCATAGGTATCAAGCTATTAAAACAGGCAATCATCGAATGTCTTGCGTATCAAAGCAGTACCGAAAATTCTTATCGGTTTAATCTCCCGCTAGCAGATCTAGATGCCTCCCTTAGCCTCACACGACGGGATGAAAAAAACTCAATAATGCCTAAAATGCCGTTTATTTAGAGTTTATTCTGTTTTTCTAGCACCAAATTAAACGATAGCTTAAATTCCGTCTCAGACTTTTAACCACACATTTCTGAATTAATAGTTGCTAGAATGGCTCAGCATGCCTAAAATGCTTCTCTGAGTGGGCGTTATCTACAGTGTAGGTCAAATCCGTTAGGTTCATTAATTCAGAATCTAACTTAAAATCTGATGAAAAGTGAAGCTATTTAACACAGGAACATCGCGATAGAAAAATATAAGCTTTGGAAAAATCTTAAAAAACTAACAATTGGAGCATACTATGCCCTGGAACGAACCGGGTGATCCCAGCAAGAACAAAGATCCGTGGACAGGACGACCCAAACAGACTCCTCCTGATCTCGAAGCCTTTTTGCGTGATTTATTTAAAAAAATTATTGCTTTATTCAAGTTAAGAATTTTGAATAATAAATCGGCACTTGCTCGCCCATTTATTCCCACAAAACTTAATGCAAAGGCAATCGGTCTAATTTCAGTCTTCTGCTTACTCGCATGGCTTGTGCTCGGTTTTTTTAAGGTCAATCTGGATGAATCCGCTGTTATTACACGTTTTGGAGTGTATCGCGCTACAGAAGGTTCTGGCTATCATTGGATTTTAAAGCCATTCCAACACGTTACCATAATCAATTCCGGGAAAGTCAGTAAACTTTCTACTACGGTTAAGCTGCTAACACACGATGAAAGCAAAATTGCTGTTGATGTCAACATTGATTACTCAATTGTTAATCCACACAATTATCTTTTTAACAGTGCTCATCCTTTACTCAGTTTACAAGCAATCATACACAGTGCAGTTAATCACACGCTCAGCCAATTTACTTTAAATCAACTGCTCACCACTTCACCTCTTGCATTGGCCAATAATTTACAAAAACAACTCAATACATCAATGATAAAAGAACAAACCGGCTTAGCTATCAAAAATATTGAATTAGGATCCATTCAAATTCCAGAACAACTGCACGCTGCTTTTACGGATGCCGCTAATGCTAAACGGGATCAACAGCAACTTGAAAAATTGGCTAATGTTTATGCGCTTCAAGTAGAACCACATGCTAAAGCAGAAGCGCAACGACTGATAGCGGATGCCAAAACTTACCAACAACAAACTGTTTTAAAAGCTAAGACAGAAATTATTCGTTTTTTAGCTTTATTACCTCCTTATGAAGCCTCTCCTTCATTGACAAGGAAACGGCTTTATTTAGATGTCTTACAAACGATGATGGCACATAGCAATAAACTGGTTGTTGCTAATAGTGCTCATACCAATTTTTCCTTAACACTCGATCAATCCAGTACCCTACCCTCTATAAACACAACTAAATTAAGCCCTATCAGTGCGGCAGATACTAACGATAAAAAAGAAATTACTGCTAATAAAGAACCTAGTAATAAAAAAAATAATACTATCCCCAGTAGTTACAATATTTCCGGAGGATATGAATGATCATTCTAAGAAAAAAAATTCATTTGCTCTTAGGCTTTTTAGTCTGTTTATCTTTTATTCTTTACCAAAGCATCACTATCGTACCCGAAGGCCATCGGGCTTTATTAGTGTCTGAAGAAAAATTAATGTCTAATGGACAAGAATCAGATTCGGTTCTTAAACCGGGTTTACACTTTATAATACCTTTTTTCATGCGACCGATATTGCTCGATAATCGCTTGCAAACACTAATATTTAGTGAAAACAGTGATGAAAAGAACTCGCCAGAAAACCCCCTTACTATCGACTATTTTGCGAATTGGCACATTAGCGATCCTATACGCTATTATCAACAAACAAAAAATAATTTCCAACAAATTAAATTGTTAATCGGCCAGCAATTAGCTAGCTTATTCAATAACAAGAATACGCCTATTCCTTTTAGCCAACTTATCTTACAGGGAACAACGACGCAACAAAACTCCGTTTTGTCTGCAGCAAATAAACAACTCAAAACAGCAGGTATTCAGCTTACACAGATTGGTTTTAAACAGCTCCACTTATCTGCTAACGCCAATACACGATTACTAAACAGTATGAGTACTGAGCAGGAAAATAGTGCCATTACCCAACGTGCCGAAGGCAAAGCCCATGCCGAGTTGATTCGTGCCAACGCGGATAATTCAGTGAGCTTAATTTTAGCTAAAGCAAAAGAAGAAGCGGCACAAATTCGTGCGCAAGGAGATGCCGAAGCCGCTAAAATATATAATAAAGCCTATAATAAAAATCCAGAATTTGCTGCTTTTTATCTCAATCTACAAGCCTATCAACAAGGCTTTAATCAAACTCCAGTGAATAATTTTTTATTATTAAACACGAAAGATGAACACTTCAAACTAGAAAAAGATCAAATAAATAAAAACAAAATTAAATTAACCAATTAAACTAACCGCATGAAGAAAGTACCGAATTATGCCACTATCTTTTCTCTTTAGTTTAATTAACGTATCAAAGTATTTCTTATTGGGTGTTTTTTAAATCATGACAAAAACGATCATTATAGTGGGTTGCCAATGGGGCGACGAAGGGAAAGGAAAAATTGTTGACTTGCTCACACAACATGTTAAAGCAGTCGTACGCTTTCAGGGAGGACACAACGCCGGACATACTTTAGTTATCCAAGGAAAAAAAACTATTCTACGTTTAATTCCCTCTGGAATTTTACATGCAGGAGTAGAATGTTTAATTGGGAATGGCGTGGTGATTTCACCGGAAGCTCTACTCAAAGAAATGGAAGAATTAGAACAGCAAGGCATTCCTGCACGCCAACGTCTCAAACTCAGTGCAACCTGTCCTATTATCTTACCCACACATATCGCACTCGATGAAGCACGCGAAAAAAGCGGAAAAAATGCCATTGGAACAACAAAACGTGGGATAGGACCTGCCTACGAAGATAAGGTAGCGCGACGTGGTTTACGGCTTTGTGATTTTTTCCATCCGCAGCAATTCGCTGAAAAATTAAAAATACTTTTCCACTATCACAATTTTTTACTTGATCATTATTATCAGGCTCAAACGATAGATTACGAGAAAGCTTGTACGCATTTATTAGCATTAGGTAAACAGTTAGTTCCTCTCATTACCGATATCCCTGCACTCTTAGCAAAATATCATGAAGAAAAGAAAGCCTTATTATTTGAAGGGGCACAAGGTACCTTTTTAGATATCGATCAAGGCACTTATCCATTTGTCACTTCATCGAATACCATTGCCGGTTCTGCAGCTACAGGTAGCGGCTTAGGAATCCGTTGTTTTGATTATGTATTAGGTGTCAGCAAAGCCTATAGCACGCGTGTTGGGAATGGCGTCTTTCCCACGGAATTGCAGGATCAAGACGGCGATACTCTTAGAGATCGCGGGAATGAATACGGGAGTGTTACCAAACGTCCACGTCGTTGTGGATGGTTAGATACAGTTTTATTGCGCCGTGCAATCCAGCTAAGTAGCGTCTCTGGCTTATGTCTGACTAAACTGGATGTATTGGATACATTACCTCACATTAAAATTTGCACTGCCTATCAATTAGGATCTCAGGTACTCACCGACTTACCTTTAAATCCAGAAGATCTCACACAATGCATTCCACTGTACGAAGAACTCCCTGGGTGGCAAACACCGACAACGCCGATTAAAGAATTAGCCAAATTACCAAAAAATGCCCAGACTTATTTAAATCGTATCGAAGCATTGGTGGGCGTACCGATAGTCATTATTTCCACTGGTGCAGATAGAGATGAAACAATTATTTTGGAGAAAATTGTTTAACCACAAATCGAAGTATCTTTAAATTCAGATTTTACTTCTATTACCTCAGATTTTGGATGTAGTCCTATCAACATATTTTCACGTAGCTCTTCTCTAGAAAGTAAAGGAGATAAGTCTTCTAAAGGAGGAGAAACAATAGAACCATCTTTTTGTAAAGCGAGTGATAATTTAGGGCTAAATAATTGCTCTGGATGTGTAAATACTTCACAAATAGCTGGCCCAGTTAAATTTTTTACTTTTAGAATTTCGGATTCTACGTCTTCCCAGGTCCGAATAACAAACGATGGCATATCAAATGCTCGTGCTAAAGCAGAAAAGTCTGGGCAGCTAACACCCGATTGTTTATTAGTCCCGGTATACCTTCCGGAAAATAATGATTTTTGTGTATGTTTAATCATAAGATAACCATCATTATTAAACACAAATATTTTTATCGGTAAATTGTGATGCACTATGGTTTGTAATTCTTGCAAATTAAGCATCATTCCGCCATCACAGTTCAAACAAATTATCTCAGCATTTTTATTGGCAAATGCTGCACCTATAGCGGCAGGAAGTGCATAACCCATTTCACCCAGACCCGTCGAGGTAATTAAACGTTGGCCTTTTTTAATCGATAATATTTGATGCGTGCTTAATAAAGCAGTTCCCATATCGGTAACTATAATCTGGTTATTTGTAAAATAACCAGATAGTTTATGGATAAAAGTATAAGAATTGATATAACCATCACGATCAAAATATTCATGATTTAAAATGGGATATTTATTTCGATAATTATTACATTGTTCTAACCAAAATTTTGGTTTCTGTTTGGAAATAGAATTTGATTCCCTAATAGCCAACATGGCTTGCATAAAATCTTTCGCATCTGCGTGTATAGGTATGGATATTTTATCTGCATATTTCTGGATCTCTGCTAAATCAATATCCACTAAAGCTAATTTTGCTGTTCTAATAAATTCATTCAAATCATAGCCAATTTGAGGAATAGCTAAACGTGTCCCCACTGCCAAAAGAAAATCACAATTTTGTAAAATAAAATTAGCGGCTCGTTGACCGTAGACACCCGCTCTACCAAAAACTAAAGGATGATCCGACGAAATCATATCAATCCCTGCCCATGAAATTAATACGGGGCATTGTAAAAAATTGATAAAAGGTTCAACGAGATCAACTGCATCGGCTAAACGAATGCCATGACCTAACCAAATAACCGGTCGTTGTGCTTTAGTTAATTCATTCCAAACACAATTTGCCATCTGATACAGCTCAGTTATTTTTAAAGCATTCTCAGAAGAAGGTTTTGATAATTGTGCTTGCTCCTGTTGAGATGATTCAAACTCATGTAACTGCAAAGCTTGAATATTCATTGGAAAATCAATCCAACAAGGTCCAGGCTTAGCATTTAATGCATGATAATAGGCAGTTTCTAAAGCTAATAATGCTTCATTTGGACTTAGAACTCTTGTTGCATATTTAGTTACCTTACTCACCATAGCAACAGAGTCGTAACCCTGGACGCCCCAAATTCTTAACGGATTATCTTCCAGAGTATATTTAGAATTTTCATTTCCAGAAATCACTAAACAAGGAATAGAGTCCATCCATGCACTCACCACTCCAGTAATCGCATTGGTCGATCCTGCACCGGTGGTAACAATAGCAGCGGATAAGGCACCACAAATGCGATAATATGCTTGCGCCGCCATACAAGCTGCTTGTTCATGATGAACACAAATTATAGTTGTAAACCCTTTCGACACTATTGAATCAAATAGTTGCGCATTTCCGGCCCCAATAATACCAAATATATGGCGGATCCCTTTTTCTGCTAAAAAATTTGCAATTACTTCACTTATTTTCATAAAAATATTTTTAATAAGTTTTCAATTTAGATAGCTTATGTTTATTAACTTGCTTTTTTTGCTAAATCATTTGCGACTTCAATGATAATATCTTCTTGCCCTGCTATTATCCTACGTCGTCCGAGTTCAATAAAAATATCTCTAGGATCTACCTCAAACTCTTTTGCAATTCGCAAAACGGGTTTTAGAAATCCAGAAAAAACGCCAGCAAGTCCACTTATAATACTCAATGATTTTATTGCAGGGATTTCTTTCAAAAGTTCTTTTTCAGCAATATCACTAGCATCCAACATTTTATAAAAATCAATGCCTGTATGGTATCCTTTTCGATCAAGCACTCCTACTAAAACTTCGAGCTGAGTATTTCCTGCGCCTGCACCAAATCCACGCGCACAACCATCTAAAATAGTAGCTCCAGCTTCTACAGCCACTAATGAATTTGCAATAGCAAGCCCTAAATTATTATGCGCATGAAATCCTATAGGAATAGAAAGATGATCAACTAAAATTTTTACTCTCTCTATCACATCCTCTGGCAAAAAATTGCCCGCTGAGTCCATAAAAACAATACCCTGTGCCCCATAAGCTTCCATCTTAGCAGCTTGAATAAGCAGTTCTTTGCTACTTATCATATGTGCCATCATTAACACACCATAAACTGTTTTTTCTTGCATCCGAACGAATTGTATATGACGCTCCGCGATATCAGCCTCAGAACAATGAGCAGCCACACGTACCACATCAACCCCCAATTCAATAGCCGGGCGCAAATCTTTTTTAACTGTTCCGAATCCAGGAATAATATGAATCCCTAAACGAGATTTTTTAAGATGGGTTCTCGCTAAGTTAAGTACTTTTTCATCGGTAAGTTTAGCAATTCCAAGTTGCAAAGAAGATGCACCTAAACCATTTCCATGACCTACTTCCACAATAGGAATACCTGCAGATTCTGCCGCAATACAATAGTTAGCAATCTGCTCACCATTTAACTGATGTTTTAGAGCATGATTTCCATCGCGTAAAGTAGGATCACTAATTAAGATGGACCGCATAGAATTTCCTTATTCAATCTACTCATTGCGTATTTTTCCGCTATCGCCAAAGCTGCACAGTTAATAATATCTAGATTTCCAGCATAATCAGGAAGATAATCACCCTGCCCTTTCACTTGCACTATTACAATAATACGCTTATTTTCCATTAAAGGATTTAAAAGTATTTTGTAACCCGGCACGTAGCTCTGAACTTTTTTCTCAACACATTCAGCCATTTTAGTAAATTTTTGCATATCTAAATGTTTAACTTTAGCAAAAATAGTGGTTTGCATATCAATACAGGGTAATGCAGGATTGAGATTTAAGATAGCCTTAGCTTTTGAAACTCCTGTAAAAAATTTTATAGCCTGCTCAGTAGTATGAATATATTCATCTAAATTAATTCGCGTAGCAGGTCCTGCGCTGGAAGATGCAATGCTGGAAACCACCTCGATATATTGAATCTTCGCACCTGAAATACTGAAGGCATGAATAATAGGTAAAGTAGCTTGACCACCGCATGTTATCATATTAATGTTTTTATGTTGTAAAGCACTCTCTAAATTAATAATCGGTACGCACATTTCTCCTTGTTTCGCCGGTGTGAGATCAATCGTAAATTTATCTAAGCTTCTCAAAATAGGAGCATGTATTGCATGTGCCACTGCTGAAGTTGCATCGAACACCATTTCACAACAATCAGAGTTTTTTAGAATATACTCAATACCAGACACTGATGTATTCACACCTAATTCACAAGCTTTTTGAATACCTTTAGATAATACATTTCGACCGATAAATACGCCGCACTCTAAATAAGGTGATCGCAGAATTTTAATTAACAAATCTGTCCCTATGTTGCCACTTCCTAGGATTGCAACTTTCATTTTTTACAGCTGAGAATAAGTTATCAAAAGTTAACCCTTTCTTTTTCTATAACTAAAGGCCGCTTTAAAACCTGATGATGAATCGAAGCAATATATTCTCCTAACAAACCGACAAAAAACATTTGCATTGAAAAAAAGAAAAAAGAACCTATTAATATAGGTGCAAATCCCAAGGGAAACTTGCTCCAAAAAAACAGCTTAGCAAAAATATAAATAACCGCTATAAGCATACTAATAAAGGCCAAAGAAAATCCGACTAAAGACAGAATTCTAAGCGGTAGTTTAGAATGAGTGGTAATTCCCAACATGGCCATTTCATAAAGCTGATAGAAAGTGCTTGACGAAAAACCTCGTTTGCGCTTTGGCTGCTTAAACGGAATTTCAGCAATATCAAAACCAATTTCCGCAACCATTCCTCGAAGATAAGGATAAGGATCGTTGAACTGACGCATAATATGAATTATAGATCGATCATACAAACCAAAACCTGTAAAATTATTAAGTAATTTTAAATCAGCAATCTTATCGGAAAATTTATAATACAATTTTCGAATAAAAAATTTAAAAAAAGATTCTTCACTTTGTAGTTTCGTTCCTATCACTATCTTACATCCTTCCTCCCATTTTTTTAAGAAATCGTTAATCAGGTTTGGTGGATCCTGAAAATCAGCTGCCATATAAATAATGGCGTCACCTGATGCCTGTAACAAGCCATAAAAAGGGGAGCGAATCCAGCCAAAGTTTCTCGAATTGATGATAAGTTTTACATTAGAATCAATACTTGCTATTTCTTTTAGTAAAAAAATACTGTTATCAGTTGAAGAATTGTCTATAAAAATATGTTCATAACAATACGTGCCAAGTTTAGAAAAAATCTCCTTTACCGTTAGATAAATATCTTTAATATTGTCTTTTTCATTGAAACAGGGCGTTACCACTGAGATTAATTGCATATTAATTTACCAGGATAGAAGTTAAATTTGATCTTGATGCTATGGAAATCACACTTAGCATCCATGTAATCTTCCTTTAATATCTGACCTTGGAAAGTTATCCTTGCACATAAACAAGCTCATAACAACTCTTAATTGTTCTTAAAAATCCTTCTTCAATAGTAATTTTTGGCGACCATCCTAGCGTTTGAATTTTTTTAATATCCGGTATATTAACTGAGATTTTACTCTCTAAATATTCTGATTGAAACGATCTCGACTTTTTAACTACCTTTAACTGCCTATCATTAAATAGATTTTTTAATTTAACCGCTAACTCCATGATACTTAAAGAACAATCTAGATTCCCTACATTATAAGCTTCAGCATTTTCTCCTTTTAATAATATAGTAAAAAAGCCTAAAGTCGCGTCGGCTAGATAACAAAATGATCGAATTGCTGTACCTTTTCCATGAATAGTGATATCCCGATCATAAAAGATATCAGCAGAAAAATCAGCATACACGCGACCATCGTCTAAACTTAATCCAGGTCCATAAATATGAAAAGGCCGTGCAATGTTAACATGCAATTGATATTGATGTGCATAGGAAATACACATATTTTCACCCATACGTTTACTTTCGGCATAACAAGATCGGATGTGCGTGGGATCAAGATATCCAAAGGTATTTTCCTTGATTGGTACTTGTGTTACATCAACTTCTCCGTACACTTCTCCAGAACTGAAATACAAAAAACGTTCTACTTTATGAAGTTTAGCTAATTCTAATAAATGATGCGTACCTAACACATTCGCCGATAAGGTCCCTACAGGATCAATGGCATAATATTTAGGACTCGCTTGACTTGCAGCATGGATAATATAATCAATTTTATCCGATATATTAATCGGAAGGCAAACATCTTGAAAAAAAAACTTTAAATAATTTCGATTTAAGTAAGTACAAAAACGAGCAAATGTTTTTTCTTTATTTCTAGCAAGAGCAAAAATTTTTATATTATATTTTTTAACATCATTTAAATGGCACAATGTTTCTACCATATAGGCTGGTAAAAATCCATTTGCGCCTGTGATTAATATAGTTTTATTTGCAAATTTATCCCAAGCAAGATCATTGCTAATGATATTTTCTATATCTTCATCTATAATTTTTCTGTTCATTAGATTTATAATCAAAAATATTGGTTTCTTTTCATAAATTTAGCTTATCTAATTTTTCTTCAAAAGAATCAATTTTATTTTTTATAGTAAAAATTTTTTTATTGAGATAAAACGATATAAATGTAGTAAGAGCCATAGTTATTAACCCTGAAATATAAAAATTATTGATATATATATTAAACATTTTTACTAAAATTATATGCAAAAAATACAATATAGTACTTATTAATATAAATTTATAAAATAAACCAAAGTCTTTATTTTCGAATACAATTCTTCCAGTGGTTATAAAATTAAACATTACCCCTAACAATCCGGAAAATAGAAAAGCTAAATAATATCTTATTTGAAAAAAAATAAAAAAAGCAAAAACTGAGTAGCCAAATATGGTATTAATAGCTCCGACAAAAAGAAACGTAATGAACTGTTTTTTTGTTTCAATATCTAGTTTTTTTTTAAACTTGAATATTTGCATAACAATTCTCGAATTCGTGAAAAGTTTGATAAATATGCTCGATCATGGTTTCGGTCATACCATGATGACTACCGATTAATATACCTCCACGCATTATTTGATCCGCATGGGGATATCCAAATTCTGTTTCGCGACGTAAAATATTGGTAAATCCAGGTTGTCGCAAAATATTCCCGGTAAATATTGTTCTCGTCTGTATATTTCTCTGCTCTAAAAATATTTGTAAATCCTTACGTTTAAATGGCGCATCATCTCTCACAATAAAGGGAAAAGCTAGCCAAGCCGTTTTTGAGCCTTGCAATTGTCTAGGTAAAATAAACCAATCTGTATATTTAGAAAAAAAATCTAAATGTGAAGCAAAAATCTTTTCACGAACGCTAATGATGTTATCCAACTTGGATAATTGAACTAATCCAAATGCCGCCCCTAATTCTGATGGTTCTAAATTATAACCAATTTCTTCAAAGATAAATTTAGCGTCATAATCAATTTCATCAATTTTATTTTGAAAACGATTTTCTATGCTTTCTGACTCTACATATAAAGAGGAACTACGTCCCCAGCTGCGCAGTAATTTCGCTTTCTCTGCAAGAAACGGATTGTTTACACACAACATACCACCATTTCCAGCACAATTAATAATATGCGATCCATAAAAGCTAGTTGTGCTGATGTCAGAGTAAAAACCACTAGCATTTCCATCTAGAGTAGCCCCTAAGGTATCACAGGAATCTTCGATAACGACTAAATTATATTTATCAGCAATTAATCTTATTTTATGCCAATCTGGTAAATTTCCCAGTAAATTTGGAATGATTAATGCTTTTGTTTTGTCAGTGATCATGCTTACTATCTGATCGGCATCAATATTGAATGTATCCAGTTCGACATCGACAAAAACTGGAATTAATTTATTTTTTATTAAGGGCGCTACTGTCGTTGAAAAAGTTAATACTGGGGTTATTACTTCAGAAAATTCTGGTAATTTTAATAATTCAATTGCTAGATAGTTGGCTGATGAACCTGAATTAAGCATAACTCCAAATGCTTTATTAAATAATGTCGATATTTTTTTTTCCATGTCGCGGACAGCTTTACCCATTTGTGTTGAACTACGCAATACAGAAATAACCGCGGCTATCTCTTCTTCTCCATGTACCGATTTTCCATAAGGCACATGAATAAATTCCTTAGGCATTCGATGTTTCCTTAATAAAATTCTTTTCAGCAAAGTCCTGCATTTCATTACTAAATTGGTTAATTTGACTTATTGTCTTATCGTGCATATTTGTTTCTGTTTGATAAGCCTGAAACCAATCTACAGTTTTTTTGAGGCCTGTTTCTAGATTCCATATTGGAACCCATCCCAAAAATTTCTTTGCTTTGCTACTGTCTAATTGCAAGCTATTTGCTTCATGCAAATGTTTAGTTTCATCCTTGATCCATTTAACGGTGCTATTAGAGATTTTAATAAGGTAATCAGTTATCCAGCTTACCGATTTTATATCCTCTATTTCCGGCCCAAAATTCCAACTTTCTGCGAAGATATCAGGCGCAGAATACAATTTTTCGGCTAATATTAAATATCCATAGAGCGGTTGTAACACATGTTGCCAGGGACGCAAGGCATCTGGATAGCGCAGTAAAATATTTTCATGCTTCATACAAGCATTAAGCACGTCAGGAACCAAGCGATCCTTTGCCCAATCTCCCCCTCCGATAACGTTTCCGGCTCTTACCGTAGCAACGCCTACGCCTCTAGGTTTGAAATATACATCCCGATAAGTTTGGGTTACCAATTCTGAACAGGCTTTACTATTACTATAGGGATCATGACCACCAAGCCTATCTTCTTCCCGATATTTTTTATTTAAATCAGCATTTTCATAGCATTTATCACTGGTTACGTTGACTATAACTTTGACAGACTCTGTTAATCGTGCTGCTTCTAGTAAATTTATCGTGCCCATAATGTTGGTTGTATAGGTTTCTAAAGGGGCTTGATAAGAATGACGAACCAGTGATTGCGCGGCCATGTGAATAATAATTTCTGGCTGATATTTTTTTATTACAGCATGTAATGCTGAAAAATCTCTTATATCTGCTAAGTTATTTATCATTCCTGTGCTAAGCTGTGTTATATCAAAGAGATTCGGAAAGGTGGGTGGTTTTAATGAATAACCAATCAAATTAACGCCAAGTGATTTTAACCATAAAGACAACCAACTCCCTTTAAAGCCTGCATGGCCAGTTAACAGCACTGTTTTTCCTTGCCAAAACTTCATATTAACTTTTACTAAACTAGGTACAAATTGAATTTTCAAACTTTAGATCTTTATTAGCCCAAAGTCTCCAAGGAGCTTTACCTGAAGACCACATCTCTTCTAAAACATTTTTATCACGTAGTGTATCCATAGGATGCCAAAAATCATGATGAAAATAGGCAGACAACTGACCCTGTTGAACTAAAGTCTCTAGTGGTTGCTTCTCCCATAAAGTATTATCACTATCAATATAATTAAGAACTGACGGAGATAAAACAAAAAAACCTCCATTAATCCAAGCACCATCGCCATGAGGTTTTTCCTTAAATGCAGTAACTTTTTGGTCAGAAATTCTTAGCGCTCCAAATCTTCCTAGTGCTTGCACTGCTGTTAAAGTAGCCAATGTTTTTTGAAGTTTATGATATTCTATTAATTTATAAAGATTAACATTACCCAATCCATCTCCATAAGTAAAACAGAAATCCTCATTATCGAGATAAGGCGCTACTCTTTTTAGACGACCGCCCGTCATAGTATGTTCACCTGTTTCTACTAGGGTTATTCGCCAGGGCTCTGCATTATTCTGATGAATTTTCGTCTGATTTTTGGTCATATCAAAAGTAATATCCGATGTATGTAAGTAATAATTTGAAAAATACTCTTTAATCAGATAGCCTTTATAGCCTAAACAGATAATAAAATCATGAATCCCATAGACTGAAAATATTTTCATGATATGCCAAATAATAGGCTTACCGCCTATTTCGATCATGGGTTTAGGTCGCAAACTGGTTTCTTCACTGATACGAGTTCCAGCTCCGCCTGCTAAAATAACCGCTTTCATAAAACAATCCTTTTTCTACTAAAAAATCAATTGCTAGTAGCCTAATTTTAAATTCTTGAAAATTTTAATTTAAACGTAAAATCAGCTTCTTTCTGTTTTCCATCAACAATAGCCACACCATTCTTATAACATTTTGTAGCCGAAGCCCACCAAGAGATAGCATTACCACTAAAACTATTTGGAGAGGTTAATCGTAGTAAATAAGTATTCCCCTTTTGCATTTTAATATTTGGGAGCTTAAAAGATTCCCAAGCATTATCTTTTATAAATAGTGCAGATCGCTTATCTATGTACAGCTGTTTATGATTTTTGGTAAGCACTTCTAACTGAATAACCGTATTATTTTCTCTGCGGTATGTAGCTAGAAATAAATCTATTTGTTTAAGTTCTGAACCTTTCGCTTTAAAGCTTTGTTCAAACACTCTGCTAGCAGTTAACTCTCCAAATACTTTTTCTCTAATAGGATTTATAATATATCTATTAGAGTTCATATAATTTAGTATAAACACAATAATGGCCGGAATAATAAAAATAAGTATTCCTATATAGTACCTTTGTCGAACTTTAGTATATAAATAATTCCTTAATTCAAATGTTGTGTCTGTAAACAAAAATTTATATTTAAGAATTAGATTCAAAGTTAAATATCCCCAAAAAAGAGAAAGATAGACATTGACACTAAAACTTTTAAATAACCCAAACAACATACTCATACTTTGCACTTGTTGAAAAGTTATGTGAAATAATTTTGCCTGAAACATATTTAAATCAACGTTATCTTGAAACGATAAAACCGTATAAGCAATAAAAAAAAACATCCCGAACAAGTCAAAAAGCAAAAATTTTGAAATTTTATTTTTTTTAGCCAAAGCTGTGGTTAATGCCATAGCGGGCGTTACAAATATTAACCATTGCGGATGCCAAGAAATAAATAAGAATGGAAATATGCTTGCAAAAAGAAAGATAAATGCAGCTACTTTTTTATAATTCTTGTAGAGATCTAAATAATAAGTTATCCCGGATAATATTAGAAATATAGCAAAAATGTAATATACTTTCTGACCATTATAGGTTAAACCTGCCGAAAAAACACGCGCAATAGGTGAAAATCCTAGTACACCCGTAATATACGCTGGTGAATGTATATATAATATTTGAGTAATAACAGTTGGTATTGAAAAAATTAAACCACATACCATTATTTTTATAATTTTTTTTTCAAAGAATAATAGTAAAGGTATAAAAACAAACAAGGGAAAATATTTAAAAGTAATTGCTAGCCCAAATAAAATCGAACCTATATAAGGCTTCTTTTTTAAAAAAATGAAAAACCCGAATAAAGTGAAAAAAACATAAAAAATATCATATTGGGAAAAAATAAACTGAGAAAAAATCGCTAATGGAGAAACAAACCAAATCCAGGTAGAGTAAATGCCCCATTCTCGGTTTTTTTGGTAAATTTGAGTCACGCGATAAAATACTAATCCCGTAGCAATATACACCAAAGTAGTCAATACTTTTAACCAATAGACCAAATAAAGAGGAAAATAAAGTGGCGTTTTGATTATGCCTAAAAGTTTAAGGGGGTATAACCATAATGCAAAAATTAAAAATATCGATGGTGGATAGCTAGCTGGCTCAAAAATACCTTTACCTTGTATTTTTTTACAATTTTGGTAAAAATCAAGTGGATTTCCATACAAGTAATTTAAAGAATTCCATCCTGTAGCAAATATATCATAGTGGAAAAAAGCAAAATAACAGAATAAAAACAGTAATCCTCCAAGAAGGTAATCTACTGTACTTAATCGAAAGGGAGAGAATATAGTTTTTTGATTCAATTGCCAAAGTTCCATTTTGTTAAACATTCACTGGCCTTAACATAGGTCAAGCCTTTTTAGGGTATATGTTACAACGCTTAAGTATTGGGTACAATAACCTCTTTAAGAAATTTATACAGATATTTTATTTTATTTGTGAATATGCCATTAAGGTTTTTAAAATGCCTGTTGAAAACGTCTCTTTAGGTTGCCAATTTAACTCTTTACTAATTTTTTCCGCATTGATTGCATAACGCAAGTCATGCCCAGGCCGATCCTTTATAAAAGTTATTAAATCTAAATATTTATAACTAACAGGCCTAACGTTGCTTAAAATTTCACAGATAACCTCTATAACTTCCAAATTAGTTAATTCAGTATTTCCACCAACATTATAGCTTTCACCTAATTTTCCGTTTCGAATTACTCTATCTATTCCACTACAATGATCTTCTACAAAAAGCCAATCCCGAATGTTAGAGCCATCACCATAGACCGGAATAGGTTTTTGTCGTAAGCAACTATCAATAATGGTAGGAATAAGCTTTTCATTATGTTGATAGGGTCCATAATTATTTGAGCAATTGGTAATAGTAATAGGAAGTCCATAAGTATTATAATAAGCACGTACCAGATAATCTGAAGACGCTTTACTGGCTGAGTAAGGAGAATTAGGTCGGTATGGCATTAGTTCAGTAAACGCTGGGTCATCCTTCTGTAAGCTGCCATACACTTCATCGGTAGAGATATGGTGAAATCGACAAGCAAATTTGCTTAAACCCTGTTCTTCCAACCAGTATTTTCGACATGAATCTAATAAAACAAACGTTCCTGATATATTGGTTCGTATAAATTCTTCGGGTGTATTAATCGAACGATCAACATGTGTTTCGGCCGCAAAATGAACAACCGTATCCACTTTAAATTCTCTCAATAAATTTAATACTAAATAACTATTCAGTATATCTCCCTGAACAAAACGATGTTGCGCTGGCAAGTCTAAATTTTTTAAATTATTTAGTGATCCCGCATAAGTAAGCTTGTCGAGGTTAACTATAAAGATTTCTGGATAATACACTTGGGAATATTTCACAAAATGACTTGCAATAAAACCTGCACCACCAGTGACTAAAACATTTTTAGGTGTATACATCATAATAAAATATTCACTACCTTTTTTAAACCATCGAACCAATCATTAGGTTTAATATGAAATACTTGCACAATTTTGTTACAAGACAGTTCTGAATTAAAGGGTCTCTGTGCAATACTGGGATATTCTAATGCTGAAATAGGTATAACTTTTTTTAAGATTAACTTCTGCCGTTGCTTTGCTTCATCTACTATTTTCTTGGCAAATTCATACCAACTTAGCGTGGGTGTTCCTGTATAATGGTAGGTACCCCAATCGGTCTGACCCTTATATAGGCACCCTATTAATTTTAGCAGCGTCTGAGCAATATCTACCGCATAAGTCGGAGAGCCCCTCTGGTCAGCAATAATTCTTAATTCATTTTTTTCGTTAGCTAACCGAATAATATTTTTCACAAAATTATTACCGTAAACTCCAAATACCCAACTGACTCGTAAAATGATATGTTTATACCAAGTTTCTCTGAGTAAATTTTCGCCGCTTAATTTACTTTGGCCATAAATAGACAACGGTTGGGCTTGATCTTCTTCGGTATACGCTAATTTTTTTTGGCCATCAAAAATATAGTCCGTTGAAATATGCAGCAAGGGTATATCGTATTTCTTAGCGATTTGTGCCAAGTAGGCTATGCCCGTCGCATTAACTAAAAAAACATTTTCTCTTTCCAATTCTGCTTTATCAACTGCCGTATAAGCTGCAGCATTAATAATATAATTTGGTTTAATTGTCGCTAATACATACTCAATTTGTTCGAGATTTGTAATATTAAGTTGCGTGCGTGTAAAAGAATATAATTTTAAGTTACGATTTTTTGCTAAATTGACAATTTCATTACCTACTTGTCCATTTGCACCTGTTAATAATATTTTTCCAGAAAAAGACATCAAAATAATCTCACTAGTTAATTTATCTCGCTAGATTTTTTATAAATACCATCTTTTATACCTCTGATAGCAGCTAATAAACTTTTTTTAGGTTCAGGAACAAAGGGTATTTTTTTAATTTCCAATATGTTCCGAATCAATATAAAAAAACGAAAATCAAACGGATATTGTTTCTCTCTAAAAAGAAAAAAGCTATTCCGTATTGTATAATAATACCGCATGGGGTTTTGATAAAGCATAAAGCTATTTTTGTTTGTTTTAATTTCACCAATAGTATGTTGAGTCTGAATTTTTTTTAACCTTTCAACATGATAATCTTTAGAAAGTGCACGCAAACACCACTCTAAATCAACTAAATCAATAAAATACTCTTTTTTAGGATAGCCAATATTCTTTAAAGACTTCACTAAAACTAACATCCCAGAACTAATAATAACATTATTTACCCTATATATATTATCTATTTTGCTTGTAATTTTAAATCTTTTATTCAATGCTTTTTTCACAAATTTCACAAATTTCACAAATTTCACAAATTTCTTAAATTTCTTAAATTTCTTTTGATACCAATCATAAACTCTAGGATCTTTCCATGAAGGCCCAATGGCTACCAAACGAGAATGTATTTTTTGTAATTGATAAAATTCTAATATCATACTATTAACAAAATATTCGGGAAGTTGAGTATCTTGATCTAAAAAAAGCACAAAATCAAAATTCTCTGATTCAGCCATTTCACAAGCATAATAATGTGCGCCCGCGATTCCTACATTTTTAGTACTCTTATATAAAATAACTTTTTCAGAATCAATGTAATTCAAGCTATGCTTATCAGATGCATTGTCAAATAATAAAATCTTTACCTGCTCATAATCCAAACAAATACGAATAAGCTCTAATATTTTATTTTTATCTGAATTATAAAGTACAATATTAATTAATATGCGGGGTTCAGACATGCAATTTTTTCCATGGGATAATATTTAACTATTTAGCTGATATTTTTTTTAATAAAAAATCCATCCTTAATACCTCGATAAGCTGCAATAAAACTTTTTATAGGTGCTGGTGAAAAAATTATTTTTCTTAATTTAAATAAATTTCCTAGTAAAATTAAAATTTTGTAGGAGAGCAGGATATTTTTTTCATGAAATAACAAGAAACTATTACGTAGTGAATAATAATAACGAATAGGTTCTTCATATTGAACAACTAATTTACTCCATTTTTTGATTTCACCTATTCTATGCAACATCTGTACATCAGGTAACATAAATATCTGGTAACTTTTGTATAAAGCCCGTAAACACCATTCGGTATCCACTAAATCGATAAAATATTCTTTTTTTGGATAGCCAATATATTTTAAAGTAGGTACCCAAATTAACATTCCTGAACTAATTAATACCTGCTTTAAATTCGGTGCTTTTAAGAACGTTCTTAGCTTATCTTTTAATACTCTAGTTTTTGACTTTCCAAGCTCAGGATCATTCCATGTTGGTCCAATAGCACACAAACGAGGATAGATTTTTTGTAATCGATAAAATCCTGAAAGCATGTCATTTAAAAATCCCGAGGATAACTGACTGTCCTGGTCTAAAAATAGCAAAAAATCAAACTTTTCTTCTTCCGCCATTTTGCAAGCGGTATAATGCGCCCCTCCTACACCGACATTTTTGGGGCTTTTAAATAAGATAATATTCTTATTATCACTGATCTCAAAAGATTGTGAATCTTCACTATTATCAAATAGTAAAATTTTCATTTCTTCATATTGAGAACAAACACCAATGAGATCTAATATTTTGTTCTTATCGGCGTGATAAAGGACGATATTAATTAATACCGAAGGTTTAGACATCATAGTCATAAGCTATTTTAATAAAGTTCAATATACCTTACACTAGAAAACATTTAAAGCTCACGTTAAAATTTTGATTTAAGCAGAAATTAACAAGGAAAATTATCCATGAAAGGTATCATATTATCAGGCGGTTCCGGTACCCGTCTACATCCCATAACCAAAGGGATTAGTAAGCAATTGCTACCGGTTTACGATAAGCCCATGATCTATTATCCGCTTAGTGCTCTCATGTTGGCAGGGATTCAAGAAATTTTAATCATTACTACTGTTGAAGCGTTGTCCCAATATCAGAGTTTGCTTGGAACAGGTGAACAATGGGGGATCGATCTCCGTTATTTAACCCAAGACAACCCTGACGGTTTAGCCCAGGCTTTCATTATAGGTGAAAAATTTATTGGCAAAGATTCAGTAGCGCTTATTTTAGGTGATAATCTATTCTATGGAGAGAAACTTTCCGAGATCTTAAAATCTGCCGCCGGACAACAAAAGGGAGCTAAGATTTTCTGTTATTTTGTCAATGATCCCGAACGTTATGGTGTCGCGGTATTTGACAAATACCATCGCTTAATTGATATTGAAGAAAAACCCAAGCTTCCTAAGTCCAATTGGGCGGTTACGGGTCTTTATTTTTATGATAATCAAGTCATTGATATTGCGAAAAATATTAAGCCTTCTAAACGTGGCGAATTAGAGATTACCGATGTAAATCGTCACTATTTAATACAAGATCAACTTTCACACCAACTGATTCGCCGTGGCAGCACCTGGTTAGACACCGGAACGCATGATGCCTTGTTGGAAGCTTCCCATTTCGTGCAAGTAGTCGAAAAACGGCAAGGCTTAAAGATAGCTTGTTTAGAAGAAATCGCCTGGCGCAAGGGGTTTATCAGTGATGAAATCTTAGAAATTTCTGCACATAAATTACTCAATAGTAGTTACGGTAATTATTTACTCGACATCCTTAAAAAAGAATTATGAAAATTATTCCGACCTCGATCCAAGATTTAATTTTAATCGATCCTAAATCGTATCCAGATGAACGAGGCTTTTTTTTAGAAACTTTTCAGAAAGAACGTTATCAACGTTTACTAAAAAAAGATATTTATTTTGTTCAAGATAATCTATCTCGTTCAAGGAAAAATGTATTGCGTGGTCTACATTATCAGATTAAACAACCGCAAGACAAATTAATCACAGTCATCCGTGGAAGCGTATTTGATGTTGCTGTGGATATCCGAACTCAATCGGCTACTTTCGGGCAATGGTTTGGTGTGATTTTAAATGATGAAAACCATTACCAGTTTTTTATACCCAAAGGGTTCGCTCATGGATTTTGTGTACTGAGTGACATAGTCGATTTTCATTATAAATGTAGTGATTACTATAATCCTGACGCTGAACAAGGCATACTTTGGTCTGATCCTAATATAGCAATTGATTGGCCTTCGCAAGCACCAATAATATCCCCAAAAGATAAAAATTATACTTATTTAAAAAACTTACCGTCTACTTTATTATTTTAACAACCATTTCCAGGAGTAATATAAAGCTGATTTACTTGCAACCCATGCCATCTGTTTATCTTGATAAGCCGCTCTTTGCCAGACATGTTTAATTCTAACGCTTGGTGAATAAGCTATTTGGGAAATACTTGCCATACGTCGACCCAAATCGGAATCATCATAATACATAAAAAATTTCTCATCAAAACCTCCTAAACGTTTGAGCAGATCCAATCGACAAAACATAAAACAACCGGTAGGATTACTTAACTTAAACATCACTTCGTTATAATTTTTATCTTGCATTTCAAAGTGATTTAACTGTTTATGAAATATTTTTTTAAAAAAATTCGGTGCAAAACGACGCAAAAAACTTATCCAAAGACTAGGGTTATGTCGACAAAGGTGCACTCTTTTCTCATTCATATCATAAACATCTGGAACTAACATACCAACGTACGGATGTCGTTGCATAAAATCAAATGCGTTTTTCAGTGAATCCGGCATTAAATAAACATCATTATTAAGAATAAGGTGATATTCAGCATCACTTTTAAATATAGCTTGGTTATGACCATAGCCATAACCGCCATTTTTAGAGGATACAATATAATCAATAGGTAAATTTACAAAAAAATTTTTAATGTTTATCGCCAAAGCATTATTTTTTTGTAATTCTAAAGCGCCATTATCTACTAGGGTAATTTCATAAGAAATAGCTTGTGGTATTGCACTCAGTAGGCTTAAAAGACAATCTTTAATTTGTAAAAAGCTTTCTCCATACACAACAATGCTGATTGAAAGTTTGATTCGATACATTAATTTATATATCTTCCTATTGTTTAGCCACTATGGTCGCAATAGAGGTTCTTGTTGAAACAAAGTCTAAGCTTAGTTAACTTGAGAATAAAACTTTAAGCCTTCTTCTAGGCCACCCACGTATTTAAGCTTTCCCTTTTCTAACAACACGACTTTATTACAAAGCCTTTGAATCGTTTCGTTAGAATGTGAAGCTAAAACCATAATACTGGATTGTTCAATAAACTCTGCTAAACGTGCTTCTGCTTTTATCTTGAACGCCGCATCTCCAGCCTCTATCATCTCATCCATCAATAGAATATCTGGCTTTATACAAGTTGCCACTGCAAAAGCTAAACGCAGTTGCATTCCTGCAGAATAAGTACGTATAGGTACTGACAAATATTCGCCTAATTCCGTAAAATCTGCAATTTCCTGCATTTTCGCTTTAATCTCTTTTTGCCCAAGACCTAACAAAAGTCCGCGCACTAAAATATTTTCGTAACCTGTTGATTCTTGGTTAATCCCTAACATGACATTCAAAAGAGGAGATACGCTACCCTGTATATGGATACTTCCTTGCGTCGGCTCATATATCTTAGCAAGTACACGTAGTAAAGTACTTTTTCCTGCGCCATTATGCCCAATCAAACCCACCCGATCTCCATGCTCTAAAGTAAAGCTGATATTATCTAAGGCTTTAACAACGACGGTATGCGCTGTCTCCTTACGTAAAGCACCGCCCGTTAGACGCAAAAAACGTTTTCTAATTGAACGTGCATTTAGATGGTAGATAGGAAAATCAACTGTTAAGGAATTAAGTTGTATTAATGCCATTACAAATACTCATTACAAATACTCATTACAACCAATAGGCAATTCTAGCACGATAGCGGCTGAAAATTATAAATGCAGAAAAAATACCTAATATAGTCAAACTTAAAGTTGTGATTAACGTATAGTTTGAAGGTAATGCACCTAATAAAGGGCTTCTAAATAATTCCATAAATTGTGCAAAAGGATTTAAGTCAATAACGTAATGATAACGTGCGGGTAAAATACTCGGAGACCATAAAATAGGGGTTAAGAAAAAAACAACTTGTATTAAACTGGCTACTAATATCGGTATATCGCGAAACCGTGTCCCCAAAAGAGCCAGTATAGTGCTATAAGAAACTGCGTTGATCCAGAGTATCAATAAACTGATAAATATAAATAGTGTACTGAAATTAATTTTAAGATAAAAAAATAATATCAAGGGAAGTAATACTAAGCTATTATGAAAAAATATAATAAAGTTTCGCGTAACCGACTGAAACAGAAAAAATGAATACGGCTGTTTCATTTGTTTTATGAATTGATCAGCACTGACAAACGTCATCGTTCCATCATTAACGATCAATGAAATTAAATTCCAACCCAAAATTCCTGTTGCAAGAAAAGGGTAATAGACGGCTAAATCCATTTTGAATAGATGACCATAGAGTATGCCCATGGTGTAGATAGTAATCGCCATACTGATGGTGATCCAAAATGGTCCTAATGTCGAACGGCGATAACGGAGTTTTACCTCATGCCAAGCAAGTAATAACCAAATTCGCCAGGATTTCAAGCCCTCTGCAATATCATTCCAAGCAAGATAATATTTTTTATACAATGCGGGTTTAACCATAATTCTACTATTGTGTTATTTTAACTACATAAAATCTATGCATGAATATAGAATCTATTAAATTACAAAAAATTGGTGGGAGTATGGGTTGGGCTTTCAGTTAAATGTTTATGCTGCAATTTTGCTGCCTCGACAAAACCTACAAATAATGGATGACCATCGCGTGGATTCGATGTAAATTCAGGATGAAATTGACAACCTATAAACCAAGGATGATTCTCTAACTCAATCATCTCAACCAAAGTTCCATCTTCGGAACGGCCAGAAACGACTAATCCAGTCTTTTCTAATGAGGGTAATAATTGATTGTTAACTTCATAACGATGCCGATGGCGTTCAATAATACGATCACGACTATATAATTCTCTCGCCTTGGTTTCTTTTTTTAGACAGCAAATTTGGCCACCTAAACGCATCGTACCCCCTAAATCTGAATCTTTATCGCGTTTTTCAAGTTGGCCATCCGCAGTAGTCCATTCTGTTACCAAAGCAACCACTGGATAAGGTGTATCCGCATCAAATTCAGTACTATGGGCATTGGTTAATCCCGCTACATGACGAGCAAACTCGATCAAGGCCGTTTGCATACCTAAACAAATCCCTAGATAAGGTATGTTATTTTCACGCGCATATTGCGCCGCTAGAATCTTTCCGGCTATTCCTCGTTTACCAAAACCACCGGGTACCAAAATAGCATCCAAGGGCTCCAGTAGTTTGACGCCCTGTTGCTCTAAAGCTTCCGCGTCGATATACACTACATTCACATGCGTATGTGTTTTAATGCCTGCGTGTATTAAGGCTTCACTCAAGGATTTATAGGAATCCGCTAGACCCATATATTTTCCAACCATACCAATTTTTACTTCGGCGGTAGGATTTTCTTTGGCCGCCACGACTTCTGCCCACGCTTTTAAATCGGCAGGTGGATAATCTTTCAAACCAAAACGTTGTAATACCCTTTCATCAACACTTTGTTGGTGCAATAACAAGGGTATCCGATAAATATTATTCACGTCGGGTAAAGATATGACGCCTGATAGTTCAACATTAGTAAATAAAGCAATTTTTTCACGTGCATGCTCTGGAATTTCTTCCTTGGATCGACAGATAAGCATATCGGCCTGAATACCGATAGAACGTAATTCTTTGGTGGAATGTTGGGTAGGTTTAGTTTTAATTTCACCTGCCGTACTAATATAAGGGACTAACGTCAAATGAATAAATAAAGTAAATTGACTACCCAGTTCAATACGTAATTGACGAATCGCTTCTAAGAACGGTAAAGATTCAATATCCCCGACCGTTCCGCCAATTTCGACTAAAGCAATATCGGCTCCGTGCGCACCTTTTAATATGGCTTGTTTAATTTCATCGGTAACGTGCGGAATAACTTGCACGGTACCACCTAAATAATCACCGCGGCGTTCTTTACGTAATACTCGGGCGTAAATCTGCCCCGCAGTAAAATTATTGTCTTTAGTCATTTTTGCACGAACGAAACGTTCATAATGACCTAAATCTAAATCGGTTTCTGCTCCATCTTCCGTAACAAACACTTCACCATGTTGATAAGGACTCATCGTTCCTGGATCAAGATTTAAATAGGGATCCAACTTGAGCAAGCTAACTTTCAGCCCACGAGACTCTAAAATGGCTCCTAAAGAGGCTGCAGCAATACCTTTCCCTAAGGAAGAAACCACTCCTCCCGTAATAAATATATATCGTGTCGCCATTTAAGAGAGTTGAACCTCCGAAAATAAATGATTATTTAGCCAATTTGCTAACAAATTAGCGACAAAACTAGCCGCTTGGGACTCGCTCATAAAGCCTTTATCATAAACTGCTTCACAAACATCTGCAAAACAAAAACCTTGTTGTAATAGATACAAAACTAATGCTTCCGCCTCAGTTAAAGCTATTGCGTAAGACTGTAATCCTTTACGCCAAACTACGCAATGATTCTTAATCATCCGTACTTCTGGTACGGGTTTTTCTTGAACTAAGGCTTGCCATATCGCATAGCTATTATAATTAAAGCTAAAATATTGTACTGAAGGATGAAATTTAAAACATAAAGAGGGCCAGTTTTGTTCAGCAATATTTGCTAATACTTCAAAATTCAAACAAGGCGCATCAGCTGCTTCTAAACTCGTAATTAAGCCCTTAATTAATTGCGTTAATTCAC